>JAEUNN010000847.1 GCA_016791085.1 Rhodocyclaceae bacterium
ATTGGGCATGGTGTACCTGCTGCAACGCAATTGCACGACGCCGGACACGGCGCGGCAACTCGACAAGATCGCCGCCTCGGGCAAACATTTGCTGGGTCTGATCAACGACGTGCTCGACCTGTCGAAAATCGAGGCCGGCAAGCTGGTGCTCGAAGACGTGCAGTTCCAGCTTTCCGACATGCTGGACGCAAGCCTCAACGTGATAGGGGACGCAATACGTGCCAAGGGCCTCGCGCTCCACGTCGATACCGCCGCCTTGCCGCAAACCTTGCGCGGCGACCCGACGCGCCTGTCGCAAATTCTGCTCAATTACCTGAGCAATGCGCTCAAATTCACCGCGCATGGCAGCATCAATCTGGTCGGACACGTGGAGGCCGAAACGGCGGACGATTGCGTGTTGCACTTCTGCGTGCGCGATACCGGCGTGGGCATGACCGCCGACCAATGCGCGCGGGTATTCCTGGCCTTCGAACAGGGCGACAATTCCACCACGCGGCGTTACGGCGGCAGCGGCCTGGGGCTTGCGATCACGCGCCATCTGGCGCAGCTGATGGGCGGCGACGTGGGCGTGGACAGCATGCCCGGGCACGGCAGTAGTTTCTGGATCCGCGTGCGCCTGCGCAAGGCCGGTCAAGCCGCTGCCGGCCACACAGCGGCCATCGACTACGACGGTGACGCGGCCTGCCTGACCCTGTCGCGCGAGTACGGCAGCGCGCGCATTCTGGTCGCCGAAGACGATCCGGTGAATCAGGAAGTGGCGCTCGAACTGTTGGACATGATGGGTTTGTCGGCGGATATCGCGGGCAGCGGCACGGAAGCCGTGGACATGGCAAGTGCCCGGACTTACGACATCATATTGATGGACATGCAGATGCCCGAAATGGACGGACTGGCCGCGACGCGGGCGATACGCGGCGGCGGCGCCAAAGTTCCCATCCTGGCCATGACGGCCAATGCGTTCGACGAGGACCGCGAACGATGCTTTGCCGCGGGCATGGACGATTTCATTCCCAAGCCGGTCGATCCCGCGCAACTGGGCAGGACGCTGCTCAAGTGGCTGCGCGTCCGGCATTGAAATTCAGGGCTCGGCACGGCCCCGCGCGAGCGCATCCAGGACGGCATGCCGGACGCGGACCGGCACACTTCCCCTACTTGTGGCCGCCCGAACTGGACGAGCCCCAGCCGGTGCCCGACGAACTGCTCCGGCTGCCCCAACTGCTGGACGAGGAAGAACTGGTGCCCACGGAACTAAAATTGTTGTAGGTGCTGACCGACAGCACCGCCAACGCATACAACAGGTACAGGAAGCGCCCCATCAGCGCTTACCGCTCAAGTGCTTCACGACCAGCACCGGCACCCAAAGGAACAGCAGTGCAAACACGATGATGATGAGCCCTGCGACGCCGGAGAACAGGCTGAGCGGCACGTTCAGCAACAGCATGAGCAGCGTGAACACCCAGGCCGGGCCTTTCAGCGAATAATCCGTCGCGGTGTCGCTGCGGGCGGGCGCCGCCACTTTGCTTTTTTTGCCGAACCATTCGGCGACCTGCTGCGCCGGCACCGGCTGCGCGTGCGACCAGGTAATTTCGTTGGCACTGTGTTCGGCGCTAAGTTTGCCGTCCGGGCCGCGAAAATCCGTAATCATCACGCGGTCGCCCAGGCTCACGCGCCAATTGAAGGCGCCGGCCGCGTAGATGACTTCGGAGCCGTAGCGGTACAGCTGGGTATAGGTTTTGCCGCCCAGGCGCACGGCCGATTCCGATGGCACTTCGGGCCAGCGGTTCAATACCGCTATGCGCTCCCAGCCTTCGGAACTTTCCACCAGCCAGCCGAAACCCAGCCTGGCGTTGAACAGCAGGTATTCGACCCATTCCGAGGTTTCGCCGCTGTCGGTTTCGCGGCACTTCATGAGGCCTATGACTTTCCAGGCCGTGCCGGAAATTTTGCCGTTGTCGCCGAGCGCCAGCGTGGTATTCAGGGTTTCGACTTCGTCGTGCTTGGCCAGCACGACGGCGCGGTCTTCGCTGGCATCGACCTCGGCGTGGCAGGACGGGCACAGCAGGTGACAGGCCTGACCCACCTGATAGCTCAGGCTGCCGCCGCAATTGGGGCATTCCAGCGCCTGGGTCTTGCCGCGGTAGCGGCCCGCGCCTTCGGCGATTTCGTCGTCGCTGCGCAGCAACTGGCATTGCAACTGGTCCAGTTCCACGGCCTGGCCCAGATACAGGTCCGGTACCGCCGAGTCGGAATAGTCCAGCGTAAGAAAGCGCTCGCCGGAACGGAAATCCGCCACCTTGGCTTCCCAGCCGGCGCCCACCGGGAAAGGCAATTCGCCGCTGCCGCCGGTGCACGCCGCGCTGCGCACATCGGACGCATGCCACACGACGTTGTCGCGCGTATAGCGCATGCCGGGCCGCAGTTGGCCGAATGGCGGGGCATTTTCGACGCGCCCGGCCGGCAGCGTGAATACGTACTGGCCCGAGGCGTCGGATAGCCAGCCGGCGCTGCCGTCGTCGAACAGCACATACCACTCGTTCCAGAAGCCGGCGTCGTAGCGCAGTTGTATGCGCCCGACCAGCGTGAATCGGCGTTTGTCGTAATTGCCCGAAACGCCTATGCGCAGTGGCGAATAGTCCTCCAGGCACTCGGCCATTTTGCCGATGTCGCGTACCGAGCCGGCTTCCTTGACCAGGGTGCTGCGGCAATATTCGCACACGGCCATGACCGAGGCCGCACTGCGAAAACTTACCTGGGCGCCGCAGGACGGGCAGTTCGCGCTGTACATGGAGGTGGCGGCCGCGATTCAAGCGCCGGCGTGGCGCGTGCCGGGCATGGCCGCCCGGCCGCCGGATTGCGCTGTGTTATTCACCCGATCAGCTTTTTCAGAATTTCGGCTTTGGCGCCGTCGTAATCGGCCTGCGATATGAGCCCCTTGTCGAGCATGGTTTTGAGCTTTTCGAGGCGCGCTTCCGGTGCATCCGCAGCCGGGGCGGCCGGGGCCGGTGGTACCGCGGCGGGTGCGGCGGGTGCGGCGGCCGGCGCGGCGGCGGGCGGCAGTGCGCCGGCTCCGGTGGCCGCGCGCATGCTTTCCGCCATGGCCTGGCCGAATACCAGGCCGGTTGATAATTGCGCACCCAGGCCCGCGATGCCGCCTTCGTTCTGCGCTGCCAGCGGGATGGAACTCGCGACCTGGTATTGCGTGAATTTGCCCATGTCGCCGACCATGCCCATGGATATGCGCGTGTCTATCGCCTTCTGCAGTTCTTCCGGCAGCGAAATGTTTTCCACCGCGAAATTGTCGAGCGCGAGGCCGTAGCGAGTGAACGTGGCGGCCAGCGCTTCTTTCATGCGCTCGCCCATCAGGCCCTGATTGCCCGCCATGTCCAGGAAAGGAACGGAGCCGCCGCCGAGCGTGCTGGTCATGGTCGACACGACCAGGTTGCGCAACTGCTGTTCCAGTTCGTCGCGCGTGTAAGCGTCGCGCGTGCCGCTGATTTCCGTGAAAAACAGTCTGGGGTCGACAAGTTTGTACGAATACATGCCGAAGGCGCGCAGGCGCACCATGCCGAAATCCGCGTCGCGCAGCGTGATGGGCTGCGGCGTGCCCCACTTGCGGCCAAGTTGCACGCGCGTGCTGAAAAAATACACGTCGGACTTGAAGGGCGATTCGAACAGCTTGTCCCAGTTTTTCAGGTAGGTAAGTACCGGCAGGGTTTGCGTGGTGAGCTTGTGCATGCCGGGCCCGAATACGTCGGCGATCTTGCCCTCATTCACGAACACCGCCATTTGCGATTCGCGCACGGTGAGGCTGCCGCCGTACTGGATTTCGAAATCCTGCATCGGGTAGCGCCATGCCAGCACGCCATCGACCTCCTCGTTCCACTGCAGGATGTCGATAAACTGTTTCTTGATGAATGAACCTATGCTCATGACGATCTCCGACTCGGGGTTACGACAGGCAGGCGGCGTTGAGCACGCCAACCACCAGCGACACGGCGCCCATGAAAGCGCCCATGGCAACATTGTTTTCCGACAGGGCCTGATCGAGATGCGGCAGAATGCGCGAAAGCAATGCGTAGGCCGCCACCTGCACGGCGCCGGCGGCCGAGCCCCAGATCAGGAACATCATGAAGGTGTCGCCGTGAACGATGGACGATCCCAGCGTGAGCGACACGCCCAGCATGGCGCCGCCCAGGGACAGCGCAGCCGCCGTATGTCCCTGCTTGATCAGTGCAAATTCGTCGAAAGGCGTGACCTTCGTATACACGAACACGAAGGTGGCCAGCAGCGCCAGCGCGGCCAGCAGGTGTATCAGGTAGTTATAGGCTTGTTCCATGGCGTGCTCCGGGGCGCTTGGCCGTGGGCCCAATTCTAGGACATAAATGTTGTCATGACTGAACGCCCGCTTTACGACCGTGTATTGGTCGTTTCGGTTTTCATCGTGGCATCCTGCGGGCTTGCCTACGAGTTGATCGCGGGCGCCCTGGCGAGCTATCTGCTGGGCGACTCGGTGCTGCAGTTTTCCACGGTGATAGGCTGCTATCTGTTCGCCATGGGACTGGGCTCGCACCTGTCGCGCTATGTGCCGGAACAGCAGGTGCTGGCCCGCTTCATAGAAATCGAACTGCTGGTGGGTTTGATCGGCGGTGTGTCGGCGGCGCTGCTGTTCGCCGTATATGGATGGGCCAGCCAGCCGTTTCGCGGCGTGCTGTACGCGCTGGTGCTGGTGGTGGGGGTGCTGGTGGGCATGGAAATTCCGCTCGTCATGCGCATCATGAATCAGCGCCGGGCCGAATTCCGCGAACTCGTGGCGCGCGTGCTGACTTTCGATTACCTCGGCGCACTCGCGGTCGCGCTGCTGTTTCCGCTGGTGCTGGCGCCGCGTCTGGGCATGTTGCGCACGGCTTTTCTGTTCGGCATGCTGAATGCCGGCGTGGCGCTGTGGACCACCTGGCATTTTCGTGCCGAACTGGCGCGTACCGCCGACAAGGTGTTGCGCGGCACGCTGGTGCTGGCGGTGCTGGCCGGCGGCTTCGCGATATCGGAACGGTTTACCGCCTGGACCGAGAAACATCTGTTCGGCGATGAAATACTGCATGCCGAAACCACGCCCTATCAGCGCCTGGTCATCACGCGCTGGCATGACGACCTGCGTCTGTACATCAACGGCAACCTGCAGTTTTCTTCGCGCGACGAACATCGTTACCACGAGGCGCTGGTGCATCCGGCGCTGCAGTCCTTGCCGTGGGCGCGCAAGGTGCTGGTGCTGGGCGGCGGCGACGGCCTCGCGCTGCGCGAAATACTGCGCTATCCGAATGTCGAGCAGGTCACGCTGGTCGACATCGATCCGGCCATGACCGGCCTGTTTGCGCGTTCCGAAGCGCTGGTCCGCCTCAACGGCGGGTCCTTGTCCAGTCCGCGCGCCACGGTCGTGAATGCCGACGCGGGACGCTGGCTCGAGGATACGCAAGAGGTGTTCGACGCCATCATCGTGGATTTGCCCGATCCGTCCAATTACGGGCTGGGCAAACTGTATTCGGTGCCGGCTTACCGGCTCATGGCGCGGCATCTGGCGGAAAAGGGCTATCTGGTGGTGCAGTCCACCTCGCCCTATTACGCGCCGCATGCTTACTGGAGCGTGGTGCAGACGCTGCGCGAAGCCGGCTTCCATACTTGGCCTTACCACACCTATGTACCGTCGTTCGGCGAGTGGGGCTTCGTGCTGGCCGGGCGCCGCAAGGATTTCGAGCCGCCGCGCGAATATCGCCTGGCCATGAAATTTCTCGACGCCGCCTCGACCGCGCTCATGTTCCAGTTTCCGCCCGACATGCAGGCCGTGCCGGT
>JAEUNN010000967.1 GCA_016791085.1 Rhodocyclaceae bacterium
TTCGGCGTCAAGAACGGCGTCGATTTCGACCGCGTCGAGCGCGAACTGATCATGCCGGCGCTGCTCAAGGCCGGCTGCACGGGCGGCACCACGGCCGAAATCGTGGAAGCCGGAAATATCCGCGCGGACATGTTCGAGCAACTGCTCAAGGCCGACCTGGTGGTGGCGGACATATCCATCCACAATGCCAACGTGTTTTACGAACTGGGCATACGCCACGCGCTGCGCGACGCGCGTACCTATCTGATCCGTTCCGCGCAGGATGAAGTGCCTTTCGACCTGCGCACCGACCGCTACCTCAGTTACGACGCCGCCACGCCTGGCGCCAAGGTCGAACAGCTGGCCGAAGGCATACGCCGCACGCGCGACAGCGGACGCGCCGACAGTCCAGTGTTCAGCCTGATCCCGGGCCTGGAACCGCAGGACTGGACGCAATATCTGGTGGTGCCGGAAGATTTCATCGAGGCCGCAACGGTCGCGGCCGACGCTAAAGCCGCCGGGGACCTGGAGTTCTACGCGCTCGAACTGAAAGGCCTGGACTGGGAAATTGCCGGCCTGCGCCGCCTGGGGCGCGAACTGTTCAATCTGAAAGCCTGGGACGCCGCGCGTGCGGTCTGGAACCGGGTCGGCGAAATCGTCGACAACGACCGCGAAGCGGTGCTGGCGTTGCCCACCATATTCCAGAAACTGGGCGACCTCGCCCGCGCGCAACTGGCGGTAGAGCGCGCGCTGCGCCGCGGCGACCTGGATGCGCAGTCGCGCGCGGAACTATGGGCGCTGCGCGGCAGCAACGAAAAAACCCTGTGGATGCGCGAGTGGCAGGACGCCGAGCCGGCCCGGCGCAGGCCGCTGGCCCTTGCGTCAGCGCACCTTGCGCGCGCGCTGGAATCTTACGAAAACGGTTTCGGCGAAGATTTGAACCACTATTATTCCGGCCTCAATGCCCTCAGCATGGCGGTCGTGACGCGCGATCTGGCCGTCGCGCTGCCCGAGGTATGGGCTACGGGTTTCGACGACGACGACGAAGCCGCCGAAAAGCTGGCCGCATTGAAGCGCCGCGCCGCGCGCCTGGAAGCCGCCGCGCGCTATTCGATAGAACGCGCGCTGACACAGGCCAAGGCGCAAAGAAAACGCGATTTGTGGGCGGAAGTCAGTCTGGCCGATCTGCGCTGCATATGCTCCAGGCGACCGGCTTCGGTTGCGCGCGCCTATCGCGACGCGCTGGCCGACGCGACCGATTTCGGGCTCGATTCGGTACGCCGCCAACTCGACCTGCTGGCCGCGCTGGAAATTTGCCCCGACAACGTGGCCGCGGCGCTGGATACGCTGAACCAGTTGAGCGAGCGCCCGAATCGCGCTGCCCCCGGCGCCAAACTGCCGGTCGCGCGGGTATTGCTGTTCGTGGGGCCGGCGGTGCACGACGCAGGCGGCGGCGGACTGGCACCGGATCGCGAAGCCGCCCTGCGCGACAGTTTGCGCGCCGCCGTCGAAAAGGAATTGGCCCGCTATCCCGGCCGCGTCTTGGGCGTCGCCGGTGCCGCCGCCGGAGGCGACATACTGTTTCACGAAATTTGCGCGGCGCTGGACGTGGAAACCCGCATCATGCTGGATCGTCCCGGCGACGCCTATGCGGCGCAGTTCGTGCAGAGCGCGGGCGCGGTCTGGATGGAGCGCTACCAGTCGCTGCTGGCGGCCCGTGCGACGCGGGTCTTGGCCAATGCTTCCGGTTTGCCGCGCTGGCTGCGCGACCGCAAGAACTACGCAGGCTGGCAGCGCGCCAACCTGTGGCTGTTATGCAATGCCTGTGCGCTCGGTCCGGGCGGACGGGTCACGCTGATTTTGCAGGGCGGCGGCGAGCCGCCCGCCGAGGCCCCCGCGCACATGCAGGACCTGTGCGAAGCGCGCGGCGTGGTGATCAAGCACCTGGACCCGGGCGCACCGAAAACCGACTGAATTTCGCCGCGCCGCAGACCGCGCCGCCGCACGGTCGCGGCCAAACACGACCTTACCGAGCCCCACCGTCCGTCACGGCAACACCGCCCGCCACAAACGCCGCGCGCCAGGCCGCGAGCTTTTGCGCATAAGTCCGCGAGGCGTGGGCCGGACTCGTGGACGGCAGTTTGATCAGCACCGGCGCGACCGCCATGTTGGCGGCATCGCGAAACCACACCGCGGCCGGGACACGCCCAAGCACATGGCGGCGGAATGCCTGCTCCGCCTTGGCGCCGTTGAACAAAACAACGCGCAATTGCGGGTGACGCCGAAACAGTCCGGCAAAATCGTTGGGCACCATGCTCGATTCGATAATGTCGGCGTCGAGACTGCCCGCCCGCGCGCAGGATTCGAGCACGTCCCACAGCGCGATGCCGGCCGCGCAAAGACAGGCCAGCCTGCAGGCATAGTCGGCGCCCGGGTCGAAGCCCAGCAGTTCGCCCAGTATGGGCCAGAACTGGTTGTGCGGATGGGCGTAATAGCGGCCCGCCGCGAGCGATGCGCGG
>JAEUNN010000898.1 GCA_016791085.1 Rhodocyclaceae bacterium
GGCAAAATACGCGGCATCAAAAGCGCCCAGGTGCATGCGCTATTCGACGGCGACACGCGCGAAATTACCGGCACGGCCGATCTCGACATACCGGGCATAGAGTCGGCTTCGCTGGGCGTGCGCTTCGACAAGGACGGCGCCGTGATCCACGGCGACGCGCGCTTCACGGACCGCCCCGGCATACGCGACGGGCAGATTTCGGTAACCGTGCGCCATACCAACGACGGCTGGAGCGTATCGGCTTCCGGCGGCGCGGAATGCACGTTCGCGGGCTTTACGGCGCGCCTCGCGGCGAGCTACGAGGACGGCCTGTTCATGTTCTCGGCCAGCGCGCCGTTTGCGATCGGCGACAAACTGTCCGGCAAGGTGACGGTGGGCGTGACCAACGCCGACGTGGGCGACGACGGCAAGGTCATGAACGTGACCGAAGGCGCGAACGAATTGCGCTGTTTCGGCAACGGCAGCATAGATCTAAAGATCATCGAACAGATCCAGGGCGGCGTGGGCATCAAGGTGCGCCCGGACGGTCAGGTGCTGGTGAGCGGCCGGGTGGGACTGGCGCGGCCCATAGAACTGTTTCCGCAATACCCGCCGCCCGACAAGGCCACCATAGATCTGTTCAAGATGCCCACCGTGGAAATTCCGCTGGTGGGCGTGCCGGGCGTCAATATCGGTCTGACCATAGATGGCGGCGTGACGGCCCATGCGTTTATCGGTCCGGGCGTGCTGTCGGAAGCCGAAATCGCCGTCGAAGATTTCAACCCGGAATTTCCCGACACGCTGCACGTGATCGGCCGGGCGCGCTTTCACCTGCCGGCCGAAGCCGGCATAGACGCCTCGCTGTCGGCCGGCGTGCAATTGAGCGCGCTGGTCGTGAAGTTCCGCGCCGGGCTCACGCTGGGCGCCGGCGTCAAGGTGCCGGCCGACATTTCTCCGGGTGTGGACATAGACTGGAAGCCATCGACGGGCCTGCACATACACGCCGATCTGCGCACCACGATCAGCCCCAAATTGCGCTTTTCGGTGACCGGCTACCTGAAACTGCTGGGCGACCTGCTGGTGACCACCTTCACGATATGGCGCAAGGACTTCACGCTGGCCGAGCGCGAATTCGGCTCCTCGCTAAAAATCGGCATCAACGTGCCGGTCGATTATTACAGCGACGACCGCGGCATCGTGTTCGACCCGAGCAAGATAGATTTCCAGGTGCCGTCCTTGAACGCCGATACTTTCGACCAGATTATCAATGGATCGGATACCGGCGATGTTTCGGGGGAAGGTTAGGGAAGGCGGGCGCGCGATGGGCGCGGACGCGCCGGGGGGGGCGTCGGCGGGCGTAGCTTGCGGTGACGGCAGGAACCTCAGTTTTCTGCCGGTAAGTTTTACTGAAGCACTTTTGTTATCAGGCTGAGATAAAACTGATCGTCAGCCACAAGTGGTCGAGCGCCCGGCGGCGGGAAGCGTGCTTGGAAATGTTGCGGACGGGGCAAAGCGCCCCGTCCGGCGCTGGCGTGCCGTGCCGCGCGCGGAATGCCGGCGCTTCGCCTTATTTGTCCGCGGCTGGCTGTGCCGCGGCCACACCTTCGGCGATGCGTGCCTTGAGCCTGCGGCGCAGGATTTTGTCGCTGGCGGTATGCGGCAGCGAGCGCATGAATTCGATGCGCCGCGGCGCCAGCGCCGGTCCCAGCGCGCTACGCGCATGCGCGAGCAGTTCTTCGCGCACGGGATCCGATGGCGCCCAGCCGGGTTTCAACACTATGCAGGCGACCACGACCTCACCCGCCACGGCATCGGCTTGCCCGACCACGCCGGCCTCGGCGACGACGCCGTGCTGCATGAGCACGTTTTCGATTTCATGCGGCCCGACCAGATGGCCGGACGTTTTGATCATGTCGTCGTCGCGGCCGACGAACCAGTAGCGGCCGGATTCGTCGCGGCGCACGATGTCGCCGGTCAGGTACAGGCCTTGCACGAAAGCGGCGCGGTAACGCGCCTCGTCGTCCAGATAGCCGCGGAACATGGACGGCCAGCCGGCCACGAAAGCAAGTTCGCCTTCCGCGGCAGGCGTGTCGATCACGCTTAGCGCCGCGTCACCGGTGCGCCGCACGACGCGCGCCTCGATGCCCGACACCGGGCGTCCCATGGTGCCGCTGGGCACGGCGTCCGCCTCGCAGTCCGCGATCATGATGGCGCCGGTTTCGGTCTGCCACCAGGTGTCGCGCACGGGGCAGCCCAGGTGATCGACCGCCCATTGCCGGGTCGCTTCGTCCAGCGCCTCGCCCACGCTGGCAATGCGGCGCAGATGGGGCAAATGCGGGCGCGGCAAATCCGCATGCGCGAGGAGGCGCAGCGCGGTGGGCGAGGCGTACCACAGCTTCACACGTTGTTCGGCGAGGATGCGATACCACAGTGCCGCATCGAAAGGCTCGGCACTCACCACGTTGGTGGCGCCGCAGGCAAGTGGCGCCAGCACGCCATAGGCCATGCCGGTCACCCAACCCGGATCGGCGGTGCACCAGAATTCGTCGCCTTCGCGCAAATCGAGTGCTTCGCGTGCCGTGGCGTGCTGCCTGCGCACCACGCCATGCGCGTGCAGCACGCCCTTGGGTTTGCCGCTGCTGCCGCTCGTAAATTGCAGCAGCGCGGGCTGCTCGGCATGTGTGGCGATCGGGTAGGGCGTATCCGGCGCGGCCGCGAGCAGGGCCTCCAGCAGGTGGCAATCCGCATCGTCCGGGCCGGCGTCGCCATCGACCAGCACGACTTTCGACAGCCTGGGCAGCGCGTCGCGCTCCGGCGCGATGCGCCGCTCGTACAGCGCGCGCGTGGTAACCAGCGTGCGCGCGCCGGAAAGCGCCATGCGCGTGGCAATGGGCTGCGGCCCGAACGAACAGAACAGCGGCATCACGACCATGCCGCCCGCGAGCGCGCCCAGCGTGGCGACGGTAAGCGCCTCGCCGGGCGGACACAATATGCCGACCACCTCGCCGGCAGCCAGGCCCAACCGGGCATAAGCGTGAGCACAACGATGCACCCGGGCCGCCAGCGCGTCATAGCGCAGGTCGCGGCACGTGCCGTCTGCGCCCACGACGCGCAAGGCTACGCGCGCGCCGCGAGCGGGGTCGCCCAGGTCACCCAGCACGTAGTGGGCGATGTTGAGAGGTTCGGCCTGCGTGGCTGGCGCGGCGCCGGCCGGCATTGCGGGAAAGTTATTCATGTGTCAGCAGGTTCTCGTTCTTCGTTGCGACCGGAACAGACGCACGCGGTTGTGGGCTTCGTTGCAACGGAAAGCCTGCGTACCGCCAAATACGGCAAACCGCCAGTCCGGCGTTGTACCCCGATGACAGGCCGCAGCTGCCGTCCGGCATTGCCGGCGCTCGATGGGGGAGTGTCGGTGGGCGTGGCGGCGCAGGCCGCGGAGTTGAACGCCCGTTGCGCAGGTAGTTCCAGCCCTACCCAGGCCACGACAGAAGCACGGGTGGCAAATGCAAGGTTCCGGAAACTGAATCACATCGCGAGCATGGCGCGCTGAAACCTTCGTGCGATCAACCCAAGGCGCAACCGTCCTG
>JAEUNN010000905.1 GCA_016791085.1 Rhodocyclaceae bacterium
CCTGGATACGCTGCTGGTCAATGTCACGATGATCCAGGGCCTCTTGGGGTTCGGCCACGTGGATGGCGTGTACTGGACGCTGGAAGTCGAATTGCTGTTTTACGCCGGCATGTTGATGCTGTTCTGCCTGGGGCGCCTGCATCAGATTCACGCCGTGCTGCTGCTGCTGCTGGGGCTGCGCATCGCCAATGTGGTGCTCGAGTGGCGCTTCGGATTCGGCATACCCTGGCCCATCTATCGCATCACCATACTGCGCTACATTCCTTGGTTCGCGCTGGGAATTTGTGTGTACCTGATTGCCCGGCGACCTGACGGCGCATCCTTGCGCGCGCCGCTCACGACCGCGGGCTGCGCCCTGCTGGCCCTGGCTTTGGGCGATACGCTCATGCTGGCGGGTCTCGCGCTGGTGCTGGCCGGCATCGTGCTGCTCGCCGCCATGGGCCGCCTGGGGGTACTCAGGCTATGGCCTTTCGTGTGGTTGGGCAGCATTTCCTACCCACTCTATCTGCTGCACGAAAACATAGGGTGGAGCATACGTCTGCGCCTGGGCGATCTGGGCATGTCCACAGACCTGGCCATACTGATCGTGCTGGCGCTGAGCCTGGTGCTCGCGACCGCGCTGACTTACACCGTCGAGCAACCGGCCATGCGCTGGATACGCGAGCGCTATCGCAGCCGTCTGGCCCTGTCCTCGCGATGACCGTACGCGTGGCCGCGTGGCTGCTGCTGGCGCTGGCCGCGGCGGCCGCGGCGGCGCTGGGTTTGCGCGCCTGGAACAAGGCGCGCCTTGCGGATGCTTCCCTGGCGGCCCGGATGGCGCAAATTCAGCCTGTGCGCGACGCCCCGCGCCTGGACTGTGCCGCGCTGGCCGCGCAAAAACCTCTGGTATTGCTCGCCCTGGGTCAGTCGAACGGCGGCAATCATGGTGTGCTGGAAAACCTGGCTTTGCCCCCGGTCCCGCTATTTGCCGATGGAATTTGCGTCGCGGCCGACGATCCTTTGCCCGGCGCCACCGGCAGCGGCGGTAGCATCTGGCGGCGCCTGCCGGCAGCGCTTGCCGAGCGGGGCTGGTCGCGCCCGGTGCTCATTTCGGTGCTGGCCGTCGATTCCAGTTCGATCGCGGAATGGACGCGCGCGGATGGCGCGCTCGCCGCGATGTTGGCGCGGCGCGTGCAGTCCATGCACGCGCAAGGCCTGGCACCGCAATTGATACTGTGGCAGCAGGGCGAAGCCGATGCGAAAGCCGGCACGACGGCCGCGGATTATGGCCTGGGCCTGGATCGTCTGGCCGCCATGCTGCAGGCTAACGGCAACGCGGCGCCCATCGTTCTGGCGCGCTCCACGCTGTGCCGCTCAGTCGCCCAGCCGGAATTACGTTCCGCGATTGCCGCCAGGGCGGCAGCGGATGCGCGCTTTCGCCTGGGTCCGGATACCGACTCCCTGGCGGCTGCTGCGTACCGTCACGATGCTTGTCACCTTTCCGCGGCCGGACTTGCGCGTGCCGCGCAAATGTGGGCCGAAGTGATCGCAAGTCTGTCCCGGTAAGCCGGCTCCTGCAGCGGCTCGCATGCGGCGCCGCGTTTGGGCCTGCAGCGCACCTGCCGGGCCCCGCGTCGAGCCGCCCGCATGACGCCGTTACCGTCATGCTTCCGGCGTGCTCGAATCGCCGCCTTGTTGCACGCGGCCGCCGCGCAGTTTGTGCCAGGCCTCGCGCAGCTTCGCGCCGCCTTTGCGCAGTTCGTCCGCATACGGATGGCCGGTCAGGAACATCGCGGCCAGCGTGAATGCCAGCGCCACGATGCCGCCGATGGCGGCGCGCGGAAAGTCGTGTGGCAAAACCCATTCTGCAAGTTCCAGTCCGATGCGCGCACCGGCGGCTGCGGCAAGCGCCAGGCCGGCGCCGGGCAGGCAGGCGCGCAATAGATCTGACCAGCGCAAAGGCAGCGCCTTGCGCAGGAAATATACGGCGACCAGAACATTCAGCGCGCTTGCCAGGATGACTCCGTAACAGAAAGCCACCAGGCCAAACGGCGCGAATACCAGCATGACCAGGACTTTCTGCACCTGCAGGCAGGCCTGCAGCAGGCTGCTCAGTTTTACGCGCGACAGCGCGAGCAGCACTTCGGTGGCCATCAGCAAAATCAGATCTATGCCCAGCGCGAAGCACAGAATGCGCAATAGCGGCGCGGCCTCGTCCCATTGCGGGCCGAACAGCACGCGGATGGCCGGCAGCGCGAGAATGCTGCACACGGCATAAAACGGCCAACCTATCGAAGTCGTCAGCAAAACCGTACGCAACATGCCGGCGCCGACATCGCCGCCTTCGCGCCTGGTTTTGGCGAAATACGGCAGCGCAACGCTATTTACGGCCGACATGACGGTGCGCGCGAATATTTCCAGGAGGCCATTGGCGCGGCTCAGGAAGCCCACCGACGCCATGCCCGCAAAACGGCCGATGATGAGGTCGGGCGCGCTGCGGCCGAGCTGGCCGAAAATATAGATGCCGCTCGCGAAGCCGCCGAACACGAATACTTCGCGTATGCCCTTGATGCCGGGCCAGCGCGGCATTTCCGGCGGTCGCATGGTCATGCTCATGACCACCGTGATGGCCACGCCGAGCAGTGAGGAATAGGCCATGCTCATATAGCCGAAACCCGACAAACCCAGCCCGATGGACGTGGCCGAGGATGCGATGCCGGCCACGACGGCAATGCGGAAGCCCGGGGCGAAATTCATCTGGCGGCGGAAATACGCCATGGTGACCGCACCAAACGGGATGAGCAGGAAATTACAGGCCAGCACCCGCATCACGCTGCCTATGCCGGGCTCCTTGTAGAACTCCGACACGTAAAAGCTGCCGCCGAACATCAGGAATGCCATCATCCATGACACGATGATATTCACGGTGAGCGCGGCACGCAGCTTGTCGCTGGTCAGGTTGACTTCCTGTATCAGATATTCGGCAACGCCGAAATCGCGCACCACGGTGGCCAGTCCGGACAG
>JAEUNN010000910.1 GCA_016791085.1 Rhodocyclaceae bacterium
CTGGGCGGACCGCTCAACCACGAGCAGGCCTGCGGCGCCACCGCCATCAACGCGCTGCTGCAGGTGGCGCGCCACCGCGGCTTGCGTCCGCGCCTGCTGGACCTGCGCAATTCCGGCGATACCGCCGGCGACCGGGCGCGCGTGGTCGGCTATTGCAGCGTCGGTTACTGGGAGGACTGATGCCGCAGGATGCGCTGGGCGGCGCGCTGCTCGCGCACGCGCGGGCCGCGATCGCCACCCGTCTGGGTCTGATTTGTGCGGCCCCGCCGGATCACCCGCAGCTGGACGCGCCGGGCGCAAGCTTCGTGACCCTCATGCGCCACGGCGAATTGCGCGGTTGCATAGGCACGCTGGAAGCCTACCGCAGCCTGCGCGAAGACGTGCGCGAAAATGCCTGTGCCGCGGCGTTTCGCGATCGGCGTTTCGAACCCCTCACGGCGGACGAATTTGCCGACACGCGGGTCGAAGTGTCGCTGCTCGAAACGCCGCAAACCCTGCGCGTGGCCGGCGAGGCCGATCTGTTGCAGCAATTGCGCGCCGGCCAGGATGGCCTGATCCTGAATTACCGCGGCCAGCGCGCAACCTTTCTGCCGCAAGTCTGGGAAAGCTTGCCGCAGGCGCAGGATTTTTTGCGTCACCTCAAACGCAAAGCCGGGCTGGCCGAAAACTTCTGGTCCGCCGACATGCAATTTGCACGCTATCGCGTGGCCAAATGGAAGGACGCATAGTTTGCGCAATCACAATTGCATCGGCTTGCCACTCTGCGAAAATTTCTCTGCCGGCCAGTGCCGCTCGAGACAGTCAAGCATTGCCGGCCGCGCCCCGGAAAGCGGGTTTGCATAGTCCATCGCGCGCGTGGAGGAGGTGCATCATGAATGTACGCGAAAGCGATTATCCGGGCCGCTGGTGGCACGCCGTGGAGGACGGGCGCATACAGTGCGACCTGTGCCCGCGCGAATGCCGCCTGCGCGACGGGCAGCGCGGAGCCTGTTTCGTGCGCCGCAATGTGCACGGCGAAATGCAACTGACGACCTATGGCCGCAGTTCCGGCTTTTGCGTCGATCCCATCGAAAAGAAGCCGCTCAACCATTTTTATCCGGGCTCGTCGGTCCTGTCGTTCGGCACGGCCGGCTGCAATCTGGCCTGCAAGTTTTGCCAGAACTGGGACATTTCCAAAAGCCGCGACACCGACAGCCTTATGGATGCCGCGGGGCCGGAGCAGATACGTGACGCAGCGATCCGCATGGGCTGCCAGTCGGTGGCTTTCACCTACAACGATCCGGCAATCTTTGCGGAATATGCGATGGACGTTGCGGACGTGTGCCGGGCGGCCGGCATACGGGCGGTTGCGGTCACCGCCGGTTACATGCACGAGGCGGCGCGGCGCGATTTTTACGCCCACATGGACGCCGCCAACGTGGACCTGAAAGGCTTCACGGACGAATTTTACGTGCGCCTGTGCGGCGGCAAACTTGCGCCGGTGCTCGATACCCTATGCTACCTCAAGCATGAAACCGAGGTCTGGTTCGAAATCACCACGCTGCTCATTCCGGACCGCAATGACAGCGATGGCGAGTTGCGCGAATTGTCGCGCTGGGTGGCGCGCGAACTGGGTCCGGACGTGCCGCTGCACTTCACGGCATTCCATCCCGACTGGAAATTGACCGACGTGCCCGCCACGCCGCCCGCCACGCTGTCGCGCGCGCGCGCCATCGCGCTCGCCGAGGGGCTCAATTACGTTTATACGGGCAATGTGCACGACCGCAAAGGCTCCAGCACCTGGTGCCCGACCTGCGGCAAATTGCTCATTGAGCGCGACTGGTACGAAATCGGCACCTATGCGGTCGATGCGGGCGGTCATTGCACCGGCTGCGGACACGCGCTGCCGGGACGCTACAAGCGTTTCGACGGCGCGTTCGGCGCGCGGCGCATTCC
>JAEUNN010000923.1 GCA_016791085.1 Rhodocyclaceae bacterium
CTGCGCACGCGCATACGCGAGCGCATACACGATCGCACCGGCCGCAAGCCGCGCGACGACCTGAACGCGAATTTCTACCTGTTCGCCTATGTCGTGCTGCGCATCGACGATTTCGGCATAGACCAGGTCATACACGAATACGGCCTGGGTGCGGGCCGTCCGGCCTGGGTACATATCGCGGCATCGGCGGGCGGCCCCAAAGCCGCCCGCATCATGGGCCTGGGCAACAAACTGCCCAAATCCGGCGCGCTCACGATCACCGAAGCGCTGGCTCTGGGCACCTGAGCGGCATAGGTGCGAATCCGGCGCGGGGCCGGCAGGCCTTCGCGCAGCTTGCCGGCAGCGCCCCGCAGGCCGTAAGCTCAAGGCTTTTCCAGCCTGGACCGGACCACCGCGTGCCCACCTTGTACATGATTCCTGCCGCGCTGGGCGCGGCACCCTGGCAGGCCACCCTGCCCGCCGCGGCGCGCGAGGAAATTCACCGCATCGAATATTTCGTGGTCGAAAACGCCAAAAGCGCGCGCGCCGAACTTAAGCGCCTGGGCCACCCCATCCCGCTGCAAAACCTGCGCATCGTCGAAATGCCGCGCGCCATGACACCCGCCGACGGCCACCGCCTGCTGCAGCCCGAGCCGCCGGCCGAACTTGTGGGCGTGCTGTCCGAAGCCGGCTGCCCGGGTATCGCCGACCCCGGCGCGCTGCTCGCGCGCGCCGCGCACGAACTGGGCTGGAACGTGCGGCCCCTGGTCGGCCCCTCGGCAATCCTGCTGGCGCTCATGGGCAGCGGGCTGGACGGCCAGCATTTCGCGTTCAATGGCTATCTGCCTGTCGAAGACGCCGCGCGCAGCCGGAAACTGCAGGAACTGGAAGCGCGCTCGCGGCGCGAACACTCCACCCAGCTATTTATCGAAACGCCTTACCGCAATCGCAAAATGTTCGACGCGCTGCTGGCCGCCTGCGCCGCAGACAGTTTGTTGTGCGTGGCGGCGGACCTGACCGGCCCGCACGAATTTTTGCGCAGCGCGCGCATCGCCGACTGGCGCCGTGCCGCGCCGCCCGACCTGGACAAGCGCCCCACGGTATTCGCCCTGTTGGCGGGCCAGCGCGCGCACGCCCGCAAACCCGCCGCCTGAGAGCCGCGCACCTAGCGCGGCGGCTCCTCGGGCGGGGCGGCGCGCAGACGATAGCCTATGCCGGTTTCGGTCAGCAAATGGCGCGGCCGCAGCGGGTCCGGCTCCAGCTTGTCGCGCAACTGCTTCATGTAGATGCGCAGGTAGTGCGTGTCCTCGGCATGCCCCGGCCCCCACACCTCCTGCAGCAGTTTGCGATGCGTCACGACCATGCCGTGGCAGCGCGCCAGCGCCGCGAGCAATTTGTATTCGATGGGCGTGAGCCGCACCCCGCCAGCAGGCGCATGCACCTCGCGCCGCGCCAGATCGACGCGCACCGCGCCAAACACCAGTTCTGCCGCCGCGGCCGGCACTTCCACGGCAGTCCCGCGCGCGGCATGGCGCAGCGCCACGCGCAGGCGCGCGAGCAATTCGCCGGCCGCAAACGGCTTGCTCACGTAATCGTCGGCGCCGGCATCCAGCGCGGCAATTTTCTGCTCCTCCTGGGTGCGTGCCGACAACACCACGACCGGCAGCGCCGACCAGGCACGCAGTTTGGCAATCACCGCCACGCCGTCCATGTCCGGCAGACCCAGGTCCAGCAACAACAGGTCGGGTTTGTGGGCAGCCGCTTCGACCAGCGCGCGGGCCCCGGTTTCCGCCTCGGCGACGCGATAGCCCTGGGCTTCCAGCGTGGCGCGCAGCACCTGGCGGATGCGCCGCTCGTCATCCACGACCAGGATAAGGAA
>JAEUNN010000973.1 GCA_016791085.1 Rhodocyclaceae bacterium
CGGCATCCGACATGCGCACCTGGATCGCCACCTGGCGGTTATCCAGGTTCAGTTTGGCGAGCCGCGCGTCGAAATCGCCGCCGGTCGCAATGCGCACGGTGTCGCCTATCGTTGCGGTATCCACGCCCTGCTCCGCGGCACGCGCGGCATCCGGCCGCACCACCAGTTCCGGCCGTTCCAGGCTGGCGGTGGACCTGACGTTGGATAGTTCCGGCACGTCGCGCAATTCGCGTTCAAGTTGCTGCGCCGTGGCGCGCAGCGCAGCCACATTGTCGCTCGCCAGGATCAGCGCCATCTTTTCGCCCACCCCGCCGGTGCCCATGGAAAAGCGCGCGCCGGGCACATTTTGCAGCGCCAGCCGGACTTCGTTTTCGATGGCCGTCTGGCTTGCGCGCTCTGCGCGCGGGGCGAGCACCAGGGTCATGGTTGCACGGCGCAACTCGCCCGGGGAAGTTTCGCCCGGCCCCACCACCTGCGAAGCGCCCACGCTGGTCATGACCTGTTCTATGCCGGGTATGCCGGCAATCGCCTGGCGTGCCGCCTCGGCCGTGGCCAGCGTGGCGTCCAGACTGCTGCCGGGCGGCATTTCCACGCTAAGATTGCTGAACCCCTTGTCCGCGGGCGGTATCAGGCCGGTCTGCAGGAAGGGCACCAGCGCCAGCGAGGCCACGAAAAAGCCCGCGGCGGCCGCAAACGTGGTCCAGCGATGGGCCAGGCACCAGCGCATCCAGCCCAGGTAGCGCGTCATGAGCGCGCCATCCTTGACGGCCACGGTGGCGCGGTGCGGTTTCAGCAAGTGGGCGGCCATCATGGGCGTGAGCAGGCGCGCCACCAGCAGCGAAGACAGCACGGCCATCACGGCGGTCCAGCCGAATTGCTTGAAAAACAGCCCGGATACGCCGCGCATCAAGGCGGTGGGCAAAAACACCACCACCAGCGCGAGCGTGGTTGCCATGACCGCCAGCGCGATTTCGTTCACGGCCTCGGCCGCCGCCTGGCGTATGGGTTTGCCCATGCGGCTGTGGCGCTCGATATTTTCGATTTCGACGATGGCGTCGTCGACCAGTATGCCCACGATCACGGCCAGCGCCAGCAGCGTGAGCGTATTGAGCGAATAGCCCAGCCAGTGCATGACCGCGAAGGTGGGCAAAATCGACAGCGGCAGCGCCGAGGCGGAAATGAGCGTGGCGCGCCAGTCGCGCAGGAACCACCACACTACCAGCACGGCCAGCAGCGCACCTTCGTACAGCATGTACATGGAGCCTTTGTACTGTTCCGTGGTATAGCCCACCGAGCCGGACAGCTTGGTGAACTGCAGGCCGCTGTCGGCCGCCGCCAGTTGCGCGAGCGCGGCTTCCACGCCTTGCGCGACGCGGGTTTCGTCGTAGCCCTTGGCGCGGAACACGCGAAAGCCCAGCACCGGTTTGCCGTCCAGCGTGGCGATCTGGCTGCGGTCGGCGTGGGTGTCATGCACGCTCGCGACCTGATCCAGATCGACGCGGCGGCCATCCGCCAGCACGATGGGCAAGCGCTCCAGTTCCTTGGCCTCGCGCACGGTGGCGATGGTGCGCACGGTCTGTTCGCTGCCGCCGACCTGCCCGCGCCCGCCGGACGACTCCTGTTCCACGCTTTTGAGCGCGCGCGATACTTCTGCCGCGGTCACGCCCAGCGCGGACAGGCGCGCCGCATCGACTTCCACGCGGACCTGGCGCTGTACGCCGCCGACGCGGTCGAAACGGCCTATGCCGGGCACGCCCAGCACGGTTCTGTTCACCGTGTCATCGACGAACCAGGACAGCGCTTCCTCGTCCCTGCGCGTGGACGTGACCGCGTAAAGCAAGGTCGGCTCGCCGCCGGCGCGTACCGCGCTGATGGCCGGCTGCTGCAGGTCGGCCGGCAGGTCGGAGCGCACCTTGTCCACGGCGTCCTTGGTTTCGATGAGGGCGTCGGACAGGGTTTTTTCCAGGATGAATTCGACGTAAATGTTCACCAGCCCGTCGGTGATGGACGTGCGGATGTGCTTCACGCCGGAAAGCGTCGCAAGCGAGTTCTCCACCTTGCGCGCAACTTCGGTTTCGAGCTGGGCCGGCGCCGCGCCCGGCTGGGTGAGCGCGATGCTCACCGTGGGCAGGTCTATGTCCGGCAGATTGGCGACCGGCAGGGCGCGAAAGCCGTACAGCCCGGCCAGGCTGAGCAGCGCGAACAGCAGGATGGCCGGTATCGGGTTGCGTATCGACCAGGTGGCGAAATTCATGCCAGGGCCCCCCGGCAAGGCGCCAGCCCGCTTTGGGCGCGCTGGCGGCATACGTTTTGAATTCCAGGGTCGGCGCCTGCACGGGCGCCGCCGGGCGCAGGAATTGCGCGCGGGCGACGGCCCGGCCGCGAACCAGGTCGGGCGCGGGCGGCCATCATGGGCGTCCATCCCCGGCTGGCGCCGGTGCAATCCGCACCAGGTCGCCGTCGTTCAGAAAACCCGCCCCGCGCACGGCCACGCGGTCGCCCGCGGCGATGCCGGACAGTATTTCCGCGGCATCGCCCTGACGGCGTCCGACCTGCACGGCCTGCAGGTTCACGCGCCCGCCCTCCACGAGTTTCGGCACGTAGCTGCGGCCGTCGCGCACCACCACGCTGGCGGCCGGCAGTGTGAGCGCCGGGCTGCTGGCCAGCGCCACCGATCCTTGTGCATACATGCCGGCGCGCGCCGTGCTTTTGGGATCGAGGTCGGCATAGGCGATGCCGAGCCGGGTTTGAGCGTCCAGTCCGGGCGCCAATTGACGTATGCGCGCCGAGGCGCGGCTGCCGTCCGGCAGCGCAAGTTCGACGCGCTGGCCGGGCCTGACGCGGGCAAATTGCGCGGCCGTGAATTCGCCGCGCCATTCCAGGCGATTCTGCCGGATCATGCGGAACAGTTCGGTGCCGCTGTTCGCTACCGCGCCCAGGGTGGCGCTGCGCGCGCTGATCACGCCGTCGTCGGGCGCGCTAACGCTGGCATAGCGCAATTGCAGGCGCGTGCTCTGCAACTGCGCCCGGGCGACTTCGGCCTGGGTTTCGTATTGCAGCAGTTCCTGTTCGCTCATGGCGCCCGAGCCCTTGAGCTGCAGCGCGCGCTGGCGGTTGGCTTCGGCCTGCTGCCAGGACGCGGCCAGTCTTGTTTCGTCGGCGCGCAACAAATCGGCGTCGAATAGCGCCAGCACCTGGCCGCGCTTGACCGTATCGCCCACATTCACGCGTATTTCGGCCAGGCGCAGCCCGGCCACCTGGGCGCCCACCACGGCTTCCTGCCAGGGCGCGATGGCGCCGCCGGCCGCCAGCGTGAGCGGCCATTCGGCCGTCGTCGCGGTGGCGACCGTGACCGTGAGCGCGGCCCTGGGCTGCGCCGCGGCCGGCGCGGCGGACGGAGCGCGCGTGAACATTGCGGCGGCGCCGGCCAGGGCCAGCACGCCCAGCGCGATCGCGGCAAGTCGCCAGCGCCGCATGGCGGCCGTGGCGGATGGGCTGGGTTCATTCATGGTCGATCGACTCCGCATTGAGGGTGATGGCAGCGCCGGTGGCTTTAACGAGCGCGATCCAGGACTGCACCTGATCGCGCCGCGCAGAAATTTGCGCGTCCTGGGCCGCGCTGAACTGGCGGCGGCTTTCCTCGAGTTCGAACAGGCTGACCGCGCCGGCTTTCCATTGCGCTTCGCTGGCTGCCAGCGTGGTGCGCGCGGCGGCCACGTTGTCGGCCGACGACAGCGCTCGCCGCCGGGCCGATTCCTGCGCCGCCAGCGCGTTTTCCACTTCCTGCACGGTGCGGCGCAAGGTTCCGCGCAGGCTGGCTTCGGCCTGGCGATAACGCGCTTCGGCTGCGCGCAGGTTGGCGCTGCCTGCGCCGCCGTCGAACAGCGTGCCGCCCAGGCTCGCGCCCAGCGACCAGGCGGCAAAATTCAGCGTGCTGCCGGCCGCGCGAATCCATTGGCCGGTCAGGGCGGCGGCAAGGTCCAGTCTGGGCAGGCGCTGGGCGCGTGCCGCGCCCATGTCTTCCCAGGCTGCGGCGGCCTCGCGCTCGGCTGCGATCACGCTGGGATGGCGCGCCAGCACGGTGGCCGGCAGTTGCGGCGCAGCGTCCGGCGCGCGCGGCACGAAAGCGCCCGCTGCGCCGGCCGGTCCAGCCGGCGCGCGCACCAACAGGGCAACGCCGGCCGCATCCATGCCGGATAGCGCAACCAGCGCATTCAGGCTGCGCGCGCACTGCTCGTCCTGCGCGGCGAGGCTGTTCCGCACCGCCGCGATGCCGGAGCGGGCGCGCGCTTCTTCGACCGCAGGCGCGAATCCGGCCTGCAGCCTCAAGCGCGTAAGCGGCAGCGTGGTTTCGCGCGAGGCGATGTCGGCCGCAAGTACGCCGCGCGCGCTGTCGCAGGCACGTAGCGCGGTCACCGTGCTGGCGACATCGGCGGCCAGCGCAAGCCGCGCCGCGCCGGCATCGGCGCTGCGCGCGTCGAGCCGGCGCTGTGCGGCGTCCACCGTATGGCGTACGCGGCCGAACAGGTCGATTTCCCAACTGAAGGCGGGGCCGGCCTGAAGCGAATTGCTGAGCAGGGTCGGGCTCGCGACGAGCGGCATGGTGTTCTGGCTTTTGGCCCGCGTGATTGCGGCGCTGGCAGAAAGCGCCGGCAGTGTCGCGGCGGATTGGACGCCCAGCACGGCCTGCGCCTCGTCCATGCGCGCCACGGCGTGCGCCAGCGTCGGGCTGTCGGCAAAGGCCGCCTCGACCAGCGCGTCGATGGCCGGGTCGCCCAACGCGCGCCACCAGGCCGGGTCCAGTGCCGGCGCTGTTTCGTCGCCGCTCGTCGATGCCACCGACCAGGCCGCGGGCGCGGCCAAATCCGGCGCCACATAATCGCGCTGCAGCGTGCAAGCGCCCAGGCCCACCGTGGCCAGTAGCGCGGCCAGCTCACGGGCGTACCGGATGGGCGGAAAAAAACACCGGGCTTGCGCAGTCCTCATGCGCTAAACTCCATAAACGAAACGGTACTGTACGGTTTCGTATTATGCTTGACTTTGCCCCCGTGTCAAGCAAAACTGTACGCACTGGTTTCGTTAAGACCCCCACATGAAAAAGATGACCGCAGCCCGCCGCGAAGCGATATTGGCTGCCGCCCAAGCCCTGTTCGAGGAAGTCGGCTTCGAACAAGCCACCATGTCGGAACTTACCGCCCGCATGGGTGGCTCGAAAGCCACGCTGTATCGCTATTTCGACTCGAAAGAGGCGCTGTTCCAGGAGCTGCTGCAGCGCTCCGCCAGCGAGCACCGCGGTGCGGTATTTGCCATGCTGCACCCTTGCGGCGGTTCCGGAAACGAACTGCCGCCGGACGCCATGGAGGCGCTCGCCTTGCTCAATCCGGACCAGGATGTGGCGACCACGCTCGGCGTGTTCGCCCAGCGCGCACTCAAAACCTTTCATGCGCTGCAGCGGCTCGCCACGCGCAGGATATTGATCGCCGCGGCGAGCAACCCCGAAGTGGGCCGGCAGTTCTACGAAAATGGGCCGAAGCGCGGCATGCAGTTGCTGGAGCGCTATTTCGCCGGGGTCATGCAGGCCGGCCAGTTGCGCCCGGCCGACCCCTGGGTGGCCGCCTGCCATTTCCGTGCGCTGGTGGAATCCGAGGTCGAAGAGCCCGGCCTGTTCAATGCCCGGCCGGAACTGACGGACGAACAGATAGCCGGCGT
>JAEUNN010000955.1 GCA_016791085.1 Rhodocyclaceae bacterium
GCGTGTCGTCCAGGTCGACCACGACGACCACCGACGCGCCGTAGGCGCTGTCCTTGAAGGCGATGGCCAGGCTGCCGGCGGCAGCGGTGTCCACCGTCTTGCTGTCGGCGGCGATCGCGACGCTGCCTTGCGCGTCGATGACCACATTGCCGGCCGCCGGCGTCTGGGCCTGAGGATCCCGGCCTGCGAAAGCCCGTGTGTCGGTATCCAGGAAGTGCACGACCAGCCCACCGGCACCGGCGGGCGTGTCCTTCTTTTCACCGCCACCGCCACCGCCACCGCCGCCGCCGCCGCCGCCGCCGCCGTTGCCGCCGTTGGAGCCGACGGTCACGCCGGCATTGACGTCCACCGCGAACAGGTCTTCGGACGACGCCGCATCGACCACCACATTGCCGCCCGCCGTGATGCTGGTATTGCCGCTGTCGGCCGCGGCGATGTAGGCCTCGGTGTCCTTGAGCACCACGTTCACGTCGATGCCGATGCCGAAGGCCTTGCCTTCCTTGCTGAAGGACAGGCTGCCGACACCGTCCACCAGGGCGGTGTCGTCCATGGCGCGCACCTCGACGTCGCCGCTCGCGTCTATCGTCGCGCCGCCGTCGATGTGCGCGTGGGTGCGGCTCTGGACCACATTGACGGCCGCCGAACCGGCAGCCGACCAGCCGCCGGCGGTGCCGATCGAAGCACCGGCGATCAGGTTGCTCACCTTGAGGTCGGGCTGCCAGTCGATCAGAGGAATGTCCGGTATCGGAATCGACGGCGCCTTCACCGAGGTATCCGCCGTCACGCGCACGTCGCCCGCGCCACCCGGCGTGGAATTGGTAATCTGCGCATTCGCGGCGATGCTGGCATCGGCCGCGGCATCCACCCAGTTGAAGCCGATCGCCAGACCGATGCTCTTGTCGTTGCTGCCGCTGTTGCCCTGCGTCAGCGAGCCGCCACCGGCGACGTTCTGCACGCCCAGGTCGCGCCGCGCCGTGACGGAGATATCGCCCGCGTTGGCGGTCACCAAGGCGTTACCGATATGCGCATCGGTATCGCTGAACACGACGTTCACGCCCACCGCACCGGCCACGGCGGTGGTGCCGCCGCCCTCGCCCTGCTGACCGCCCTGCT
>JAEUNN010000965.1 GCA_016791085.1 Rhodocyclaceae bacterium
GCCCAGCCAGGCCGTCGCTTACCTGGCCGAAGTCACGCGCAAGGGCATCCCGATTCCCTATGCGCCTTTGCGCGACATCGTGGAGCGGGCCGGCGTGCGTGCCGACATGGACGAATCCACCGCGGTCAAACAGCTCATGCCCTATCGCGGCGAAGTGCTGAATTTCGTGTATGGCCACATTGCCACGCAGGCGCGCGCGGCGGGCAGTGTGCCGGTGTGGGTATTCCTGCCCCAGGTGCGCGAAGGCAACTGGCAGGAAGAAACGCCGGAAGCGGTCGAAGCGGCCAAATCCAACGGCTACACCGTGATAGACCTGAGCAAGGTTTATCAGGGCCGCGACGTCAATTCGATACGCCTCGCGGAGTGGGACGACCACCCGAATACCGAAGGCCATCGCCTGGTCGCGGCGCAGTTGTACGACGCGCTGCTCGCCAACGCGGAGCGGATATTCGCGGGCGCGACCCAGGTCGCGCGGCACTGAGCAGGAGCCTGAGCGGGCGGCCGGCCGCCCGCTCAAGGACCGCATCGTAACCGGCATCACAGCGGCACAGGCCGCATTTTTCCAGACGCAAACAAGGACAGATCATGCAAAGGTTAATGGAACTGAAAGAAGAAATGGGCGCCACCGTAAAGGACTTCATCCTGCGTGAGTTCCTGCCCGGCGAAGCTCCGGAAAACCTGACCGACGACATTCCGCTCATCAGTGGCGGCATACTCGATTCCATCGCCACGCTGAAGCTCGTGATGTTCGTCGAGGAGCGCTACGGCATTACGCTGGAAGCGCACGAGGTGGACCGCGAACACCTCGATACCGTGCATGACATCGTGGAATTGCTGGCGTCGAAAAAGTAAGGCCGGCCGCCATGAGTACCACACGCCCCCTGCACCACGCTTTCATGGAAGCCGCCGCGGCCCATCCCGACCGCACGGCGGTTGTCGAACCGGGCCAGGCATCCGTGACCTATGCACAGCTCGAACAGCTTTCCGACCGCCTGAGCGACCGGCTGGCCGCCATGGGCGTACAGCGCGGCGACCGGGTCGGCATCTATCTGCGCAAATCCATAGACGCGGTGGCGGCGATCTACGGCATCCTCAAGGCGGGCGCCACCTATGTGCCGGTGGACCCGGGCGCGCCGCCCGCGCGCAATGCCTACATCATGGCGAACTGCGCGGTGCGCACGGTGCTCGTGGAAGCGCGCGTGGCGGACAAGTTCCGCGCCGAGCTGCAGGCGCTGGGGGCCGACGTTCCGCTGCTGGTGCAGGACGGCACCGGCGGCGGCGAGCCGCTCGCCGCGCTGCTGGATGCGCTGGACGCGCAAGTGCCGGCGCCCATCGCCAACCATCCACTGCCGGGTGCGGACGAGCTTGCCTATATCCTCTACACCTCCGGCTCCACGGGCAAACCCAAGGGCGTGATGTTGTCGCACGAGAACGCCGTGAGCTTCGTGGACTGGTGTTCGGAAACATTCCAGCCCACGCCGGAAGACCGCTTTTCGTCGCATGCGCCTTTCCATTTCGACCTGTCCATCCTGGACATACACGTCGCGCTCAAGCACGGCGCGGCGCTGGTGCTGATAGGCGAAGAAGCCGGCAAGGATCCGCAGAACCTGGCGCGCCTGATCGCCGAGGAGCAGATCAGCATCTGGTACTCCGCGCCGTCCATCCTGGCGCTGCTGGCGCAGTTCGGCAAGCTCGCGCGCGCCAATTACCCGCATTTGCGCAGCGTCCTGTTCGCCGGCGAAGTGTTCGCGGTCAAGCACCTGCGCACGCTCTGCGAACTGCTGCCGGACCCGCGCTATTACAACCTCTATGGCCCGACCGAAACCAATGTATGCACCTACTACGAGGTGCTGCCGCCGGTGCCGGCGGAACGCTCGACGCCCTACCCGATAGGCAAGGTGTGTTCCCACCTCGAAGGCCGCGTGGTGGATGAACACGGCGTGGATGTGGCACGCGGCGCGGAGGGCGAGTTGTGCATCACCGGCCGCGGCGTCATGCAGGGCTACTGGGCGATGCCGGAACAAACTGCGCGCGGCTTTTACACCGGTGCCGACGGCCGCCGCTGGTATCGCACCGGCGACATCGTCGTGGAAGCCGAGGACGGCAATTTCACCTACCGCGGGCGCCGCGACCGCATGGTGAAGCGGCGCGGCTATCGCGTGGAACTGGGCGAAATCGAAGCCGGCCTGTACCGCCATCCGCAGATCGAAGAAGCGGCGGTGGTGGCGGTGGCCGACGAGGAAGCCGGCGTCAAGATTACGGCCTTCCTGAGCTGCAAACAGGAGCGCCCGCTGTCCTTGATAGAACTGAAGCGCTTCTGTGCCGAAAACCTGCCGCTGTACATGATTCCGGACCGCTTCGCCTGGCAGACCGGCCTGCCCAAAACCTCCACGGACAAAATTGACTACCAGCGCTTGAAGGAAATGGCCTGATGGATTTCGGATTGAGCGAAGAGCAGCGCCTGCTGCGCGACAACATCGTCAAATTCGCGCGCGGCGTGCTGTGCGAAGGCGCCGGCGCGCGCGACCGTGACCAGGTGTTTTCGCGCGACCTGTGGCGGCGTTGCGCGGAAATCGGCATACAGGGCCTGCCGGCTCCGGCCGACTATGGCGGCAGCGGGCTGGACGCCCTGTCCTGCGCAGTGGCACTGGAGGCGCTGGGCTATGGCTGCAGCGACGGCGGGCTGACGTTTTCGCTGTGCGCGCACATCCTGGCCTGCGTGGTGCCCATTACGCGCCACGGCAGCGACGAACAGAAACGGCGCTACCTGCCGGGACTGTGCGACGGCAGTTTCGTCGGCGCGCATGCCATCACCGAGCCCGGCTCGGGCTCCGATACGTTTTCGATGCGCACGCGCGCCGAGCGGCAGAACGGCGGCTGGCGCCTGAACGGCACCAAAACTTTCATATCGAACGGGCCGGTGGCGGACGTGGCCATCGTGTTCGCGGTCACCGATGCCGCCAAAGGGTTTCAGGGCGGCATCACGGCTTTCGTGATAGACCGCGAAACCCGCGGCTTCAGTGCCGGGCAGAAATTCGAAAAAATGGGTTTGCGCAGCTCGCCCGTGGGAGAACTGGCGCTGGACGACGTGTTCCTGCCGGACACGGCCGTGCTGGGCCAGGTCGGCGGCGGCTCTGCGGTATTCGCGACGGCCATGGACTGGGAACGCAGCCTGCTCGTGGCGGCGCACGTGGGCGCCATGGAGCGCGTCATGGAAACCAGCATCAACTACGCGCGCACGCGGCGCCAGTTCGGCCAGTCCATAGGCAAATTCCAGGCGGTCGCGCACAAGATCGCCGACATGAAGGTGCAGCTGGACGCCGCGCGCCTGCTCACCTGGCGCGCCGCCTGGCGGCTGGAAAACGCGCGCACGGCCTCGATGGAAGCCGCCATCGCCAAACTGTTCGCCAGCGAAGCCCTGCTCAAAACCACGCTGGATGCGGTGCAGGTGCATGGCGGCTACGGCTTCATGGTCGAGTACGAAGTCGAGCGCGCGCTGCGCGATGCGGTGGGCAGCACGATTTATTCCGGCACGTCGGAAATGCAGCGCAACATCATCGCGCGCTGGCTGGGGCTGTAGGCGCGCCGGCCAAGGCGCGGGGCGCGGGTGGCGTGACGGCCGCCCGCGCCGTTGGCAAACCGCAAAATGATTCGGGCAGCCGGGTGACGACTTGCCGCTACCGTCGGCACGGCGCCCGGCATTTTTTTGTGCTGCCGCGCGGCAGTGCCTGACTTCAGTCCATTTCCCATTCCGCTGCCGCCACGATGGCCGGCAGCGCCAGCGCCGCCCGCTCCTGCACCCGGTAGGCAACGATATCCGATATTTCGGTGTGGCCGGGGTTGATTTCGACCGTGGCGATGCCCTGGCTCCGGGCCCACAGCACGGGCTCGACGATATACGGGAACAGCGCGCTGGTGCCTATCGAAAACACCATGTCGAAACCCAGTTCGAGTTCGGCGTACAGGCGTTCCAGCTGGTCCACCGGCAGGTTTTCGCCGAACAGCACGACCTGCGGGCGCACCAGCGCGGCGCAGGCCGGACAGACCGGCGGCAAGGCCAGGCCGGCGTAAGTTTCCAGTTCGATCTGCCAGTCGCAGCGCGTGCATGCCAGGCGCTTCAGGCAGCCGTGAATTTCGATCAGGTTTTGCACCCCGGCCGCGCTGTGCAGGCCATCCACATTCTGAGTCAGCGTGAGCACGCCGGGCTTTTGCCGTTCCAGTTCGGCGATCGCGTAATGCGCGGCATTGGGTTGCGCGCCGCGGCAGGCGGCTTCGATCTGCCCCAGGTATTTCCAGGTGATGGCCGGGTGGCGCCGCAACATGGCACCGGACAAGGCTTCTTCGATATTCACGCCGTCGGCGGTCGCGACGCCATCGTAAATACCGCCCACACCGCGATAGGTGGGCAAACCCGAATCCGCCGAAATTCCGGCGCCGGTAATGAACAGCACGCGCTCGGCACGCGCAAGGCGCAAGCCGACCGCGCGCACGACGTGGGCCAGTTCCATGCCTGTCATCCTCGCGCGAACTGCAGAGTGGCGGATTATCGCACCGCGGCACGTCACCCCACAGCTCTACTGCAGGGTGCCTGTGCACGTGCCAGAATGTACGGATGCGCCAGCATCAAAGCACACTGAGCATGGAAACGCGCGGCCGCGGGTTGTACGACATTACGCCGCGCGTGGCCGACTGGGTCGTCGCGAGCGACATCGCGAACGGCCTGCTCACGCTGTTCCTGCGCCACACTTCGGCCAGCCTGCTGGTGCAGGAAAACGCCGATCCCGAGGTGCGCGCCGACCTGGAGCGCTTTTTCGCGCGCCTGGTGGCCGATGGCGACCCGCTGTTCCGCCACGACGAAGAAGGTCCGGACGACATGCCCGCGCACGTGCGCGCGGCGCTCACCCAGGTGCAGCTTAGTGTGCCGGTACACAACGGCCGCCTCATGCTGGGCACCTGGCAGGGCATTTTTATCTGGGAACACCGCCTGCGCCCGCACCGGCGCGAGCTGGTGCTGCATATGCTGGGCTCATGAGCGCGCGCGAGGAAGCCATGTGCCAATTGCTGGGCATGAATTGCAACGTGCCGACCGACATCTGCTTTTCGTTCTCCGGCTTTCAGGCGCGCGGCGGC
>JAEUNN010000990.1 GCA_016791085.1 Rhodocyclaceae bacterium
TGCCGCCAGGAAGGTGAGCAGCGCAGCGCCGACCAGCAGCGGCAGGGCGCCCTGCGCGCGCAGCCGCAGCGCCTCGGCGCGCGTGCTGCGGCCGGGCGCGATGAGGCCCATGCCCAGTTCGAGTCCGGCGGCGCCCGACAACACCGCGCCGGTCAGTTCGAACGCGCTGTGGCCGGCCACGAAGCCCCAGAAGGTTTCGACAAAGCCTATCTGCGTGAGATGCCCGGCCACGGCGCCGATGAACATGCCGTTATAGAGCAGGAAAAATACCGCGCCGGCGCCGAACAGCATGCCGCCGGCAAAGCACTGGAAGTCGATGCGCACATTATTGGCGATGTAATAGCCCCACATCATCCAGGCCGTGGTGGCTTCGCGCGGGCGCCCGAGATGTTCCGCCGCGGGATCGTACATGGCCTCGATATCGCGCGCGGTATCGGGTGAAATGAGCAAATAGACGGCGTCCGGATATACCTGCAGCAAACCCAGCCAGAGCAGCAGCGGAACGAAAAACAAGAGGCCGGCGCAGGCCACGCTGCGGCGCCGCGCGCGCACCGCGGCGGGCAAATCCCAGGCCAGAAAACGCAGCCAGGCCCAGGCGGCGGAACGGCGCGCCCCATACATGCGCTGGTGCGCGGCCAGCACGCGGCGCTGCAGGCTATCGACCAGAGCGCCGGAGTAATTGCGCTGTTCCGCCAGCGCCAGGTCCTGGCACAGGCCGCGGAACGCCGCCGGCAGTTGCGCCGCGGGCAGTGCGCCGCCGCCGCCCAGCCAGCGGTCCCAGGCCGCCCAGTCGGGCGCGCGCCGCGCGACGAACTGCACTTCGTTCATGTACGGGTTATGAATCTGCAGGGCAGGCTAGCTTATCAGAAATCATGCTCCGTTCATGGCCGGCGCTGGCAGCGTCCGCGCGCGTGCGCATATACTTACGTCTCTGCCGGAACCATCCGCCGGCGCCACGGGTACGAGATTTCACGAATGGACGCCGACCAGCTACGCGCGCTGCAACAGCCGCTCAAGGACAGCTACCGCAACACGCCGCAAGCGGCACTTATCACTTTGCGCGCCGCCGGCGAACTGGGCGCGGGCGTAAGTTGTTCTGTCGCCACCGGGCGCGCGCTGGTCGAAGCCGGGCTGCACCCGGGCACCGGGGGCAGCGGCCTGCAGGCCTGTTCCGGCGACATGCTGTTGCAGGCGCTGGTGGCCTGTGCCGGCGTCACCGTCAGCGCGGTGGCCACGGCTTTGGGCATAAACCTGCGCGGCGGC
>JAEUNN010000997.1 GCA_016791085.1 Rhodocyclaceae bacterium
CCCGCACCGGCGCGAGCTGGTGCTGCATATGCTGGGCTCATGAGCGCGCGCGAGGAAGCCATGTGCCAATTGCTGGGCATGAATTGCAACGTGCCGACCGACATCTGCTTTTCGTTCTCCGGCTTTCAGGCGCGCGGCGGCTTGACCGACGAGCATCGCGACGGCTGGGGCATCGCGTTTTTCGAGGGGCGCGGCTGCCGGGTGTTCCTGGATCCTCTGCCTAGCTGCAATTCCCCGGTCGCGGCCCTGGTGCGCAACTATCCGATCCATTCCAGGAACGTGGTCGCGCACATCCGCAAAGCCACGCAAGGCGTCGTGGCACTCGAAAACACCCATCCGTTCCAGCGCGAATTGTGGGGCCAGTACTGGATATTCGCGCACAACGGCAACCTGGAGCATTTCGTGCCGCGGCTGGGGCGCTTCCTGCCGGTAGGCAGTACCGATTCCGAAGCCGCGTTCTGCCATCTTCTGGCCGGCCTGGAAGCCTGCCACGGCACGGCGGCGCCGGAACCCGAAGCGCTGTTCGACAGTCTGTGCGCACTGGTGCCGGAAATTGCGCGCCACGGAAGCTTCAATTTTCTGCTGTCCAACGGCGCCTGGCTGATCGCGCACTGTTCCACCAAGCTTTCCTATATCGTGCGCCAGGCGCCGTTTTCGGTGGCGCACCTGGCGGACGAGGATGTCAGCGTGGATTTTCGCGAGCATACGCGCGAAGCCGATCGCGTCGCGGTGGTGGCAACCTTGCCGCTCACCGACAACGAGCGCTGGACGCCAATCGAGGCCGGCAGCGCCGTGTTGTTCGTGGAAGGGGAAGCGCTGGCGCGGCGCCGCTGCGTGTGAGCAGCGTGGCATCGCATCGGGCAGTAGGCGAAGTTTTTTGCACTTGGTAACATATATCCTTATAGCGTGTGCGGTGATGGATACGGAACAACAATGCCAGTTGTGTCGCGAACCCGGAGGAGAACTGCTCTGGCAGGACGGGCTTTGCCGCATCGTGCTGGTGCGCGACGGCGAGGTGCCAGGCATCCTGCGCGTAATCTGGAGCCGGCACGTGGCCGAAATGACCGACCTCACGCGGCCCGAGCGGCAGCACTTCATGGATAGCGTATATGCCGCCGAGGCGGCCTTGCGCGCGACCTGCGCGCCGGCCAAGATCAATCTCGCCAGCCTTGGCAACATGGTGCCGCACCTGCATTGGCACGTCGTCCCGCGCTGGCGCGACGACGCCTATTTTCCGCGCCCGGTATGGAGCGCAGCGCAGCGCGAGGGGGCGCCGCGGGTGATCGACAGTGTCCGGCTTGCGCGCACCTTGCAGCAGAACTTGTACGCGGAACACGGAGAGCAGGCGTGACGGCGCGCTTCGAGTTGCCTACCATGGGCGGCGCCCCGGCGCCGGCATTCACCAATTCGCGCGCCTGCCGCGAATGGCTGTCCGGCTTGCCGCTGGCCACGCCGATACAGGCCCAGGCCA
>JAEUNN010001008.1 GCA_016791085.1 Rhodocyclaceae bacterium
CCAGGAGTCCACGCAACTTAGCGTAAGTCTGGGCAACATCCAGAATTCCGTGCGCGTGGGCCTGGTGGTGGTGGACCAGGATGGTCGCGTCATGCGTTTCAACCAGCTGGCCGGCCGCGTGTTCGGACTGGTGGCGCTGGATGTGGGGCAATTCCTGTACGGCGTGCCGTGTTACCTGAAACTGCCGGAATTGCGCGCCAATGTGGCGGCCGTGGTCACGCGCGGCATATCTTTGGTCGAGCGCGTGCATGAAGGCGAATTCCATTACCTCATGCGCATCGACCCCTACGAGGACGAGAACGCTGCGATCGGCGGCGCGGTGCTGACTTTTTCCGACATTTCGGAACTGCATCGTGCCGAACAGGCCCGCCTTGCCAGCGAAATGCGCTTCCGCCGTGTCTGGGAAGCCAGCATGGAGGGCATGCTGGTTGCCGACAATGAGGGGCGTATCGTGCTCGCCAACCCGTCCGCCGAACAAATGTTCGGCTATGGATCGGGCGAACTGGCCGGCCTGCAGGTCGAGGATTTGGTGCCGGAAGAAACACGCAGCGCGCATAACCGGTACCGGGCCGAGTTTTTCGCGCGCGGCGACCACACCCGCAAAATTGCCGAGCGGCCCGATCTGTATGGCCTGCGCAAGGATGGCACGCGCTTCCCCGTGGCGATCAGCCTGAGCGGTTTCGAGCAGGACGGACAGCGCTTTGCGCTGGCGTCGGTGGCCGACGTGTCGGTGGCGCGGCGGGCGATCAACGAATTGCGCTACAGCGAAAAGCGCCTGCGCAATTTCGTCGAAAACCTGCCCGCCGCGGTAGCCATGTTCGATCGCGACATGCGCTATGTGGCGGCAAGCCGGCGCTGGTGCGAGGATTACGGGCAGGTGCGCGAGGAACTGATCGGTCGCCTGCATTACGAGGTGTTCCCGCAGATTCCCGAAAAATGGAAGGCCGTGCACCGCCGCGGCATCGCCGGCGAAACCCTGCGCGCCGAACTGGACCGCGTGGAGCGCGCCGACGGGCGCGTGCAGTTCCTGCGCTGGGAGGTGCGGCCCTGGGTCGATGCCGCCGGCGAAATCGGCGGCATCCTGATTTCCACCGAAGACGTGACGCAATCCTGGGAAGCCGATCAGCGGCGCCTGCGCAATGCCTTTCTCGAGCGCGAGCTGGACAT
>JAEUNN010001043.1 GCA_016791085.1 Rhodocyclaceae bacterium
GGGAAATTCCTTGAGCAGGTCGCATGCGCGTTGCGCGTCCAGATCGCTCTGGCGTTCCGGCGGCAGCTTGCGGAAAGTGGGGCCGCGCCGATTCACGAGCGCTTCCCAGCCGGCGCGCGCCATCCAGTCGCGCAGTTGCGCCTCCGGCACGCCGGATTTCTTGTAGTCGTGAAATTCGTAGGCGACGCCGTGCTGGTCCAGCCAGGCGAAAGCCTTTTTCATCGTGTCGCAGTTCTTGATGCCGTAGATGGTGACCATGTGCATTCAGGTTGGGAGTGCCGGCCCGGAAGCGGCCCGGTTTGTGCAGGTATTTGCCATTGCGCAATATACGTGTAATATTTCACGCTTGTTGCAACGAAGGCACTAGGGAGAATTCGATGCGCAAACGCTCGCCAGCTCGTCCAGTAGGCTCGATCGTGATGTTGTCCGCAATTTTACTGCTGTCCACAGGCTCCCCAGGCGTCCAGGCGCGCGAGAAAAAAGCCTACAAGGTTTCCCCCACCGTTCATCAATCCCGCTACCGCAGTGCCGACACGCGACCGTCCGGTTACGCGCGTGCCACGACGCGCAGCGAAGACGGCACGGCGCTACCCGCGCGCACGCTCAAACCGCTTGCCGAGCGCATGTATGCCGTCGATGGCCGCAGTTTTTTCGCGAATGGCCAGCACATCCAGGTGATGGGCATGGACGGTCCGGAATTCGGCCACCCGGGTTCGGGCGTCGCGAAACAGAAGTTGCAACAGATGCTGGATTCCGGCCAGGTGAGCATCGAACCCCAGGGAACCGATTCCGCCGGCAATTTGCTCGCACGCGTGCGTGTGGGCGGGCGCGATCTGCTCGATGTGCTGCGCGCGGATCCCGCGCCGCAAAATCCCGAATAAACCGGTTTGCGTAGCCGGCTGCGGCGGCGCCAAAGCCAAGCGGGCCGCGCAAGCAGTGCCATCACGCGCGCGCAGGCCGCACCCGCAGCGGATATCGCGCGGGTAGGTGCCGTGCCTGGCCGCCGTGCTCCTTGGCTGCCGGCCGGCGCCGCTCAGCTGTCCAGGCTGCCGCGCCGCCCGTAGGAGGCGTGGCCGCCCTTGGCCGGCTTTTCGCCTTCGGGGTGCGCCGCCTCGCCGCTTTCCGGCGACGGATTGGCGGCGTGTTCGCTTTCGGTTTCCACCGGGCGTTTTTTCTTTTTCTTGACTTCGGGTTCCGGGCGCGGAACCACCGGCAGCACGACCTCGATCTTGTTCTGCGTCATGTAGTCGTTCATGTCTTTCCAGCCCGCGAATACCGCCGCGCGGTGCGCCTTGGGATTCATCGTGTAACAGTCTTCGATGGCGCGGCCGGCGTGGCGGCAGGCG
>JAEUNN010000992.1 GCA_016791085.1 Rhodocyclaceae bacterium
CTGCAACTTGCCCAGCATGACGTTGCAGTCGGTCACGGTCAGCGGCCCGCCCTTGCGATAGGCGGCCGGGCCCGGATGCGCGCCGGCCGAATCCGGCCCCACGCGCAGGCGCGCGCCGTCGAAATGCAGGATGGAGCCGCCTCCCGCCGCGACGGTATGGATGGCCAGCATGGGCGCGCGCAGGCGCACGCCGGCGACCTGGGTTTCGAAACTGCGCTCGAATTCGCCGTTGAAATGCGATACGTCGGTGGAGGTGCCGCCCATGTCGAAGCCGATCACGCGTTCGCAGCCGGCCGCCTGCGCGGTGCGCACCATGCCGTTGATGCCGCCGGCCGGGCCGGACAGGATGGCGTCCTTGCCCTGGAAACGATCGGCCGCCGTCAGTCCGCCGTTGGACTGCATGAACATAAGCGGCACGCCGGCCAGTTCGCGCGCCATGGCGTCCACGTAACGCCGCAATATCGGCGACAGATAGGCATCGGCCACCGTGGTGTCGCCGCGGCCGACAAATTTCATGAGCGGACTGACCGCGCTCGATGCCGACACCTGCGTAAAGCCCAGTTCGCGCGCAATCTGCGCGACCTGGCGCTCGTGCCCGGGATGGCGGTAGGCGTGCATGAACACGATGGCGACCGCGCGCAGGCCGTCCGCGTAGGCCGCGGCCAGCCGCGCGCGCGCCTGGGCGGCGTTAAGCGGCTGCAATATTTCGCCCTGCGCGCCCAGGCGCTCGTCGATTTCCTCGACGCGCGCGTAGAGCATTTCGGGCAGCACGATGTGGCGCTCGAAAATGCGCGGCCGCGCCTGATAGCCGATGCGCAGCGCATCGCGGAAGCCGCGCGTCACCAGCAACAGCGTGGGTTCGCCGCGCCGCTCCAGCAGCGCGTTGGTGGCCACCGTGGTGCCCATCTTCACGGCTTCCACCTGCTCGGCCGGAATCGGCGCGCCGGCATCCAGGCGCATGAGCGCGCGCATGCCGGCCAGTGCCGCGTCGGCATACTGCGCGGGGTTTTCCGACAGCAGTTTGTGGGTGACCAGCGCGCCGTCCGGCCGCTTTGCGACGATGTCGGTGAAGGTGCCGCCGCGATCTATCCAGAACTGCCAGCGCCCGGTGCTGGTTGGTGTATCCATGAGCCTTGTTTGCGCCGCGCCATGACTAGCGCGACTGTAGCACCGCACAGTCCATGCCGGCGCGGATCGGTTCGGCGTACGGCGCCGGCAATGGCCGAATTGATTTACGATCCGGCTTCGACATGTTTTGCCATCCGGCGGGAGCAAGCAAGGTGGATCAGGATACGGCGACCGGCATATCGGCAACTGCGACACGCCTGCCCGGCAAGGCCTGGACGGCCTATCTGGGGGTCGCGCTGTTGGGTCTGATCGCGCTGGCGGCGGCCCTTGCGCTGGCCTGGTTCCAGCATGCCGGCGCAGGGCTTGCGCTGGCGGCGGCGGTGTTGCCGGTCGCGCTCTACCGCATTCTGCTGCTCAAAAGCTATGCGCTGTACTACGACGATGTCGGCGTGTGGCTCTATTCGGGCATATTGCCCTGGAAAAAGGGCGTGGCCGGCGTGAAATGGCGCGACCTCGACGAAGCAGTGTTCGAACCCTCGTTCTGGAGCTGGCTGTTCCGCTCCTACAACCTGCGCATCGGCCACCGCTATACCAAATCCAGCGAAATTTTCCTGACCCAGATGGCCGACGGGCAGAAGTCGGTCATGGCCATCAACGCGCGCCATCAGGCGCTGGTGCGCGCCAACGTTCTGAGTTGAGCGCCGCGCGCGGCGGCGCCGCCGCTCAGGACGCCGGCCGCAGGCGGTCTATGCGCACGCGCAAATCGCGGCTGCCGGCCTGGGCCGGCGCGGCGTAACCTTCGGCGTCGCCCGGGGCCGGGGTGGCCGTGCCGCTCATCGATATGCGCGCACCCACCACCACGGCGTCGGCCGGCGCCGAGGCCGGGGCAGGGAAGCTGAATTCCAGCGGCAGTTCGCGCACGCTGTGCTTCTGCATCGCGAGCGGCATGCCGCCGCCCGGCGCACGCACGAATACGAATAGGGTCGCATCGGGCGGTATCGAGGATTTGAGCGCCGGATCGAGTTCCACGCGGCCGGCCAGCCAGGGCTGCCCGGCCGGCGCCGCCGCGTTGGCGACCGGCGGATGCGCGGCGGCGGCAGCACCGGCTGCGGCCACCGGCGCGGTGCCGCCCATGAGGGCGCTGGCTTCGTCGATATTGCCTTTCACGACCTCGTGCATTTCGCTGTCGGGCGGCAGTTGCGCCAGCAATTGGGCCCACAGTTCGACCGCACGCTTGAAATTTTTGCGCTCGAATGCCGCGCTGCCGGCCAGCGCCAAGGCCTTGGGCAGTTTGGGGTCCAGCGCGAGCGCGCGCGCGATGAGCGCTTCCGGCTCGCCCAACAAGGTGCCGCCGGCCGCGGCGCCGGCCACGTCCGCATAATCCACCAGCAACTTGGCGTTTTTCGGGTCTTTGGCGACCAATTTCGCATACACCTTGGCGGCGTCGTCGTAGCGCCCCATGACCGCGTAAGAGCGGCCCAGCATGGTCCATCCTTCGACGTTGTCCGGCTCCTGTTGCAGGCGCGTGGCCAGCTTTTCGACCATTTGTTCGACTTGCTCCGGGGTGATGCGCGGCTCGGAGCGCGCCGCAATTTTTGCCGGATCGAGGCCGTCGGGGCTGCCCAGCATGCCGTACAGGGCCAGGGCCGCGGCCGGCACGCCGATCACGACCAGCGCCAGCGCGCCACGCGCCGGCCCGGCCACGGCCGCCGGCTGTTCGGCGACGGCCGTGTCTTCGAGCACGCGCGCCTGCAGTTCGGCGCGCACGGATTCGAATTCGGCATCGGATATGCGTCCGGCGGCGTGATCGGCCTCCAGGTCGGCATATTGTTTGCGCAACAGGTGCAGGCTGGCCTGCGCCTGCACGTTGGCGGCGTTGGGCGCGCTGTGGCGGCGCATGAGCGGCGGCAACAGGAAGGCCCCGGCGCCCAGCATGAGGAGCGCCGCGAAGATGAAAAATATGGTCATGTTTCCGGACAGTTCAGGTCAGGCTCGGGTCGCGCGTAGCGGCCGGCAAGGACTGGGAAGGGATTTGCTGCGGAGCGGATGGGGCAGTGCATGGCCAGACCCGGCTTTTCATTGGCTGCGTCCCGACTCGAGCAGCTTTTGCGCGCGCTCGCGCGCCGCCACGTCAAGGTCGGGCGCGCTTTCCTTGCGCCGCCGCGCGAGGCGCAGCGCCAGCGCGGCAAGGCCGCCCGCGAACAGCAAGGCGGGGCCGAACCACAGCGCCCAGGTGAGCGGTTTGACCGGCGGCTTGTACAGCACGAAATCGCCATAGCGCGCCACCATGTAGCTGGCGATTTCGTCGTCGCTGCGGCCCGCCTCGATTTGCGTGCGCACCTGATCGCGCAGGTCGCGCGCGAGGTCGGCATTCGACTCGGCGATGGACTGGTTCTGGCACACCAAGCAACGCAAATGTTCCGAGAGGGTCAGGAAGCGCGCTTCCTGGGCGGCATCCATGGCCATCGCCGGTGCGGCGCATAGCATGCCGGCCAGCAGGAGGAGTTTCGCGGCAATGCGGCAGGTCATTTGGCACCTCCGGCCTGTGCCAGCAACGGCATGATTTTGGATTCGATGGCCTGCGGCGTGAGCGGCCCGATGTGCTTGTGCAGCACCACACCCTGGGCGTCGATCAGGAAGGTTTCGGGCACGCCATACACGCCGTAGTCGAGTCCGATCTGACCTTTCGGATCCACGATGGTGAGGTCGTAGGGATTGCCGCGCTGGCGCAGCCACTTTTCCGCATCGGCCGGCGCGTCCTTGTAATCCAGCCCTATGATGGGCAGGGCGCGCCGCCGCGAAAATTGCATCAGGGTGTCGTGCTCTTCGGCACAGCCCGTGCACCACGATGCCCATACGTTGAGCAGCCACACCTTGCCGCGCATGTCGGCCAGCGCCAGCGAACGCGCCGGGTCGTCCAGCCTGGGCGCACTGAACGCCGGCGCCGGCTTGCCGACCAGAGGCGAAGGAATTTCGCGCGGATTGAGCGTGAGCCCATAACCCAGAAAGCCCACCAGCACGATGAATATGCCGAGCGGAATGAGAAATTTGGCTTTCATGCGCGCACCGCCTGCTGCAATGCCGCACTTTCGCGCTCGGCCAGTTTGCGGTAACGCCGGTCAGCCGCGGCCAGCATTCCGCCCAGCGCCATGAGCACGCAACCTATCCAGATCCAGCTCACGAAAGGCTTGATGAACAGTCTGACGATCCAGGACTGATCGGCGAGCGGCTCGCCCAGCGACACGTACACGTCGGTCAGCAGGCCGACTTCGATGGCGGCTTCGGTCATGGGCATTTCCTGGGCCACATACACGCGCTTTTCCGGGTCCAGGGTGGCGATCTGCACGCCGTCCTTTTCCAGCCGCAATATGGCGCGCGTGGCGGTGTAGTTGGGGCCTTTCACCTTGTCCAGGGCATCGAGCCGGAAGGTATAGACGCCCATGCGCGCGCTGTCGCCCACCTGCATGCGCACGTCCTCGCTGGTCTCGAAACCTTTGACCATGGTTACGCCGACGACGAATACGCCCACGCCCAGGTGGGCCAGCCACATACCCCACCAGGCCGCCGGAACCGCGCCCAGGCGGGCCGCGAAGCTGGCGCCGGGACGCCGCAACTGTTCGGCCAGCAGGCGCAGGCTGGCGATGAACACCCAGGCCGCCAGCACGAGCCCGATCGCGACGCGCCAGGAACCGCCCTGGGCAAATGCCGCGGCTATCCCCAGCAGCACCGCCAGACCCAGCCAGGGCGCCAGTTTGCGCACCAGTTCGCGCAGCACGTCGCCCTTCCAGCGCACGAAAGGCCCGACCACCATGAGCGTCACGATGGGCACCATGATGGGCACGAACACGGCCTCGAAATAAGGCGGTCCGACGGAAATTTTGCCCCAGCCCAGCGCATCGACGAACAGCGGATACAGCGTACCCAACATGACCGCGCCGGCCGCCACGGCCAGCGCCACGTTGTTGATGAGCAGGGCGACTTCGCGCGACACGCTGGAAAACTGTCCGCCGCCGCCCATGCGGTTGGCACGCCAGGCGTACAGCAGCAGCGAGCCGCCGATCACGAATGCGAGCAAGGTGAGCACGAACATGCCGCGCTTGGGGTCGGTCGCGAATGCGTGCACGGAAGTCAGTACGCCCGAACGAACCAGGAAAGTGCCCAGCAGCGAAAACGAAAACGCCGCGATCGCGAGCAACACCGTCCAGCTGCGGAAGGCGCCGCGCTTTTCGCTGACCGCCAGCGAATGCATCAGTGCGGTGCCGACCAGCCAGGGCATGAAGGAGGCGTTTTCGACCGGGTCCCAGAACCACCAGCCGCCCCAGCCCAGTTCGTAATACGCCCAGCCCGAGCCCAGCGCGATGCCCAAGGTCAGGAACAGCCAGGCCACCGTGGTCCAGGGACGCGACCAGCGCGCCCAGGCGGCGTCGAAACGGCCCGACAACAAGGCTGCGATGGCGAAAGAAAAAGCCACGGAAAAGCCCACATAGCCGGTGTAGAGCAGCGGCGGGTGGAAAATCATGCCGGGATCCTGCAACAGCGGATTCAGGTCGCGGCCTTCCGGCACGCCCGGAATCAGGCGCTCGAAAGGGTTGGACGTGAAGAGCAGGAAAGCATAGAAACCCGCGCTCACGAACCCCAGCACGCCCAGCACGCGCGCCGCGAAATCTTCCGGCAGATGGCGCCCGCCTATGCTGACCGCGATGGTCCACAGTCCCAGGATGAGCGCCCATAACAGCAGCGACCCTTCATGGCTGCCCCAGGTGGCGGCAACGCGGTAATACACGGGCAGCAAGGTGTTCGAATTGCGTGCCACGTAATCGACCGAAAAGTCGTTGGCCGCAAAACTCGCGGCCAGGCAGGCGAAAGACACGATCACCAGCATGGCCTGGGCGCGCGCGGCCGGCCGCGCGATGGCCATCCAGGCCAGCTTGCGCTGGTGCGCGCCGGCGAGCGGCAGTACGCATTGCACGATGGCAACGCAAAACGCCAGGATCAGAGCGAAATGGCCGATTTCTGGAACCATGGCTTATACGTCCTCGGGGTCGGGGCAATGGACCGCGCGCGTACTGCGCGCGGTGTCGGGGTAAGCGTGGCGGCGAACGGCCACGCTCATTGTTTGACCGTTTTCGCGGCTTTGTGGGCCTCGTCCACGGCGTGCTTGGCTTCCGGGGGCATGTAATTTTCGTCGTGCTTGGCAAGCACGCTGGCCGCCACGAACACGCCGTCCGTGCCCAGTTTGCCCTGCACGACGGCGCCTTTGCCTTCTTTGAACAGATCGGGCAGAGCGCCCTTATAGACCACCGGTATGTTTTTGGCGGTATCGGTCACGACGAAGCGTACCGACAGGCCGTCTGACGCGCGCGCGATGCTGCCCGGCTCGACCAGGCCGCCGATGCGGAAAGTCTGGTCGGCCGGCGCCTCGTTGGCGGCCACCTGTGTGGGGGTATAGAAAAACACCAGATTCTGCCGGAATGCCGACAGCACGAGGCCCGATGCGCCGGCCACGAGCGCGAGCCCGACGCCGATCAGCACGAAGCGTTTATGCCGAGGTTTCATGCTTCCTCCTTGCCCGGGCGGCGCCGCGCCAGGCGGGTTTTGAGCGCTGCCATGCGCCGCTTCAAAAATATGACTTCAAGTACCAGCAACAGGGCCGACACGCCATAAGAGCCCCATACGAAAGGCCCTTTGCCGCCCATATCCAGAAATGCCTGCCAGCTTTCCCAGTTCATGCGCTCGCTCCTCGCGCCAGCTGTTGGACCGCCCAGGCGCTGCCGGATTCACGCTCCAGCATGATGAGGCGCACGCGCGCGAGTGCCACGGCGATGGTGTAGAACCAGGCTGCGAAGGCCATGAGCAGCATGCCCATGAGCATGGTGGCGGCCATGGTGGGCGCTTTGGTCATGCTGATCGAAGCGCCCTGGTGCAAGGTGCTCCACCATTGCACGGAAAAATAGATGACCGGCACGTTGACCGCGCCGACCAGCGCGAATATGGCGCAGGCGCGGTCGCCGCGCGACTTGTCCTCGATGGCATTGGCGAGGGCCAGATAGGCCAGGTACAGGAACATGAGCAATAGCTGCGAGGTGAGGCGCGCATCCCATACCCAATAAGTGCCCCAGGTCGGCTTGCCCCACAGCGAGCCGGTCCATAGCGCGATGAAACAGAACAGCGCGCCGGTGGGCGCCAGAGCCTGTGCCATCTGGAACGACAGGCGCGTGCCGAAGCCCAGGCCTATGGCCGACCAGAAAGCCATGACCAGGAACACGAACATGGACATCCAGGCCGCCGGCACGTGCAGGAATATGACGCGGTACACCTCGCCCTGCTGCGCGTCGGTGGGCGCCACGAAAAACCCGACATACATCCCGACCACGGCCAGTATCGCGGCGGCCCAGGCGAACCAGGGCTGCATGCGGCCGGCGAGCGGGTAAAAGGTTTGCGGCGAGGCGTACTTGAACCAGTTGATCTTGGAACCGGACATGTAGGTTGATCTGGCGGCGCGGCGTATCGGCAACAGGTGGCGCGTATCAGGCGGCGAATATCGGTTGGCACATTTCGGTGGACGCAGCGGCGGTTGCCGGTGCGATCGGCGACCCGCACGCGACGCTCTGCGCAGCATGGAACGCCGCACACCGCGATGCCGATGACACCATCCGTCGCGCCACGAAAACCCGCTATTCTACAGCGAGCCGCAAGGCTGCCGCACAGGCCGGGGGAGCGACCGCCAGCGCCAGCACCGAACAGGCGCCGAGCAGCAGGAAATTCGCGGCCGGCCCCG
>JAEUNN010001183.1 GCA_016791085.1 Rhodocyclaceae bacterium
TTCCTGGCCATGGTGACTTCGCGCCATCCGCCGCAATACTTTTTCGTCGGCGCCGACAGTGCGGACCTGCATTTCGATCCTTCCCGCCTGCCGGCGGGCTGGCGCGAAGCCGTCGAAGTGGTGCATTTCGGCAGCATCAGCCTGGTGCGCGAACCGCTCGCGGGACGCCTGGTCGAGGAAGCGCGCGCGGCCCACGCGGCCGGCAAGCGCGTGGCCTTCGACCCGAATTTCCGCGCCACCATGAAAGCGCCGGCTTATGCGGCCACGCTCGCCGAAATGCTGGGGCTGGCGGACTATGTGAAGGTGTCCGACGAGGATTTGCTAGGGCTGTTCCCGTCACTGGATGCCGACGCGGCGCTCGCCCACCTCAGGAACGCGGCGCCCGCGGCGGACATTCTTTACACGCGCGGCGCGGACGGCATGAGTTTGCTGTCGGGCGGCAAGGTGTATGAGCAGCCCGCGTTCCGCGTGGAAGTGGCGGATACCGTGGGGTGCGGGGATGCGTCGATGGCGGGGTGGATAGTCGGTTTGATCGAGCGCGCCGGTGCGCCGGCAGCCCTGCAGCTGCGCTGGTCGGCGGCCTGCGCGGCGCTTGCCGCGACGCGCCACGGCCCTTACGCGCCGACGCACGCCGAAGTGGAACAACTGCTGGCGCACCAGGCCCTGCTGTCGGCCTGAATTGCGCGCAAGCCCTACACGATGGATGACCAGACCATGAGCGGATGAACTTGACGTACCGCGGACCGCCCTCGCGGCGCTAGCGCGGTCACCCAGGCTACAACTAAACGCAATGCCTCGAGGCGCGGGCAGGGGGAGATTTTTGCCTGCTTCCGGATACCGCGGCGAGAGGACCAAGGCAGCGGCCAGGAGGGCCGCCGCCAAGGGGGCGGCTGCGCCGAAAAAACCGCGCGGCCAGCCAACTAAAGAAACTTAAACGCAGCCATTTCAGCAACAGGAGGAGTTTACATGAAAACGTCTATCGCAGCTCGCCGCAGCTTGCTCGCCGCAGCTTTGCTTGGCACTTCGCAGCTTGTTCCGGCCGTGGAATTCAACGGCTATTTCCGCGGCCTGACCGGGTCCAATTCCAATCACGGCTCGGCCGCCTGCTTCAAGCTGGACGGCGCCAGTTCCAAATACCGCCTCGGCAACGAGTGCGAGGTATATGGGGAATTCATGGTGCACCAGTCGGTGTTCGAGGCCGCCGACGGCGCGCGCTTTACGGCCCACGCCATGTTGTCGGTGTTCAACCCGACCTCGGACCAGGGCAGCCTGACCAAGGGCAGCGGCGACACCCAGCTCGCGCAGATTTATGTGCAGGCCGACAACATCCCGGAACTTAAAGGCGGCAATGCCTGGATG
>JAEUNN010001001.1 GCA_016791085.1 Rhodocyclaceae bacterium
GCCGAGCGCTCCATGCTGCAAAAGCTCAAGGAGTGGTTCGCGCGCCTGGGCGAACGTCTGCTCTGACGCAGCGCACATAGCGCGCGAACTGCGCGCCCGCGCCGCGGGTCCCATTCATGTAGCCTTAACCGGCAAGCCACAAAAAGGAGTATCGACCGGATGGATGCCGCTCCGCAGTCATCGCTCGCCGCAACACCGCCCGCCGCGGGCGCCGGGCACGGCAAACGCTGGCCGCGCCGGGTCGCGTTGGCCGTCGCGGCGGTGTTGGTCGCGGCGCTCGCGGCGCTGGCGCTGGCCATTTCGACCTACGACTGGAATCGCGCGCGCGGCTGGCTGGCCCAGCACGTGTCGGAAGCGATCGGCCGCCGCGTCGAAATACGCGGCGATCTGGCGCTGACCTGGGTGCGCGCGGGTCCGGGCGAAAGCGGCATCGCGCGCTGGATACCCTGGCCGCAACTGGACGCCCATGATGTCGCCGTGGGCAATCCGGACTGGGTGGATACGCCGGACATGCTGGCCGCGCGCCACCTGCGCGTACGCATGCGCGTGCTGCCGCTGCTAAACCGCAGCCTGTCGTTCGACAGCATAGAAATCGACGGACTTGACGCCGGCCTGGTGCTGGATGCGCAGAACCGCAACAACTGGACCTTCACGCCTCGCCCGCGCGAGGACGGCGCCGCGCCCTGGCAAGTCGACATACGCCGCCTGCGACTCGAACACGCCCGCCTTACCCTGGCCGATGCGCCGGACAAGCTCGACCTTGAAGTGCTGGCGGCCTCGCTGGACGAGCCGCCCTATGGCCTGGGCTTTTCGATACGCGGCAAATACCGCGGCAAGCCGGTGACCGGACGCGGCCGCGCCGGCAGCCTGCTGGCGCTGCGCGAAGGCGGTCAGGCCTATCCGCTGGACATCGCGCTGGATTCCGGGCCCATACACGTGGCCTTGACCGGCACGCTCACCGATCCGCGCGCGCCGCCCGTATTCGACATGAAACTGGACCTCGCCATGCACAGCATGGCCGACCTGTATCCGCTCACCGGCGTGGCGCTGCCGGATACGCCGCCGTTCAAAACCTCCGGGCGCCTGTACGGCGGCCGCGAACACGGAACGGGCCGCGTGACCTATGAAAATTTCACGGGCCGCGCCGGCGCTTCGGACCTGTCCGGCACCCTGGCGTTCCAGCTCACGCGGCCAAGGCCCAAACTGTCCGGCAGCCTGCACTCCAAATTGTTGCGCCTGGCCGACCTGGCGCCCTCGGTCGGGGCCCCGGCCAGCCCGGCCGCACCGGCCGCAAAAAGCGGCCGTGTATTGCCCAGCGAGCGCTTCCGCGTGGAACGTCTGGACGCCATGGACGCCGACGTCGAATTTTCGGCCGGCCAGATCGTGAAAAGCGCGGGCGTGCCCATGGATTCGGTGCATACCCGGATAGCGCTTGCCGACAGCGTACTCACGCTGGATCCGCTCAAGTTCGGCCTGGCCGGCGGCAGCGTGAACGGGAGCGTGGTCATGGACAGCCGCGCAGCCGATCTGAAAACCCGGCTGCGCGCCTCGCTGGACCAGTTGCAA
>JAEUNN010001227.1 GCA_016791085.1 Rhodocyclaceae bacterium
TGCCGCGCACGCCGAATTGCGAGCGTGCGCCGAAGCCGCGCATGGTAAGTTGCTGTTCCTGCGCATAGGTTTCGCGGCTGCCTACGGCCACGCCGGGCACGCGGCTCAAAGTTTCGGATATGTTGGTTTCCAGTTTCTGCGTGCGCAGGCTGTCCGCGGACACGCTGTCTATGGCCATGGGCAGGTCGAAACTGGACTGTTCCACGCGGGTGCCGGTCACCACCACGGCGGGCAGGGTGTCGGCGGCCGCGGCGGGCAGCATGTGGACACATAGCAGTGCCAGTGCGAGAGGTTTCGGCTGGGCAAATTTCGGCAACAAGTGACGGGCGGGCATGGGTCGGACTCTTATGTGGTTTGGTTAGCCCGTTCGGGCGACGGGTGCCCGATTCTAGCTGCACTCATGCCGCCGACTTGCGGCTTTCGGCGGAACTGGTTTGCGCCTGCCCGGCCGGGTCGTTTGCGTGCAACGTGAAAGTGAAATGCGCCCCGCCGTCGGGGTTGTTGCCAGCCCAGATTTCGCCGCCCTGTCCGCGCACGATTTCGCGGCAGATGGCGAGCCCCAGGCCGGACCCCTTGCCCAGCGCCTTGGTCGTGGAACCCTGCTCGAACTTTTCGAAGATGCGGTCCATGTCTTCCGGCGCGATGCCGGGTCCGACATCCTTGAGCGACACGTACATCATGCCGGCTTCGATCTGCCCGTAGCGGATTTCTATGGTGCTGGACTTGGGCGCAAACTTGCAGGAATTGCCAAGCAGGTTGCGCAGCACCTGGGCGGTCCGCCCGCGGTCGAAATAGGCCCCCGCCGCCTCGTCCTCGGTGACGATTTTGAGCGTTTGCTTGCGCTCGTCTATGAGCGGGGCCAGTTCGCGCGCCACTTCGTGGATGAGCGGGCGCAGCGGGTGGAATTTGAGGTCCAGATGCATGCGCCCGGCTTCGAGCTTGGAAAGGTCGAGCAGGTCGTCCAGCAGGCCCATCAGGCGGCGCCCGGCCTGTTCGATATTGGCAAAGTAAGTGCGCAGCTTGCCGGCGCCCGAGGTGTCCAGGCTGGCCTTGTGCGATCCGAGCTGGGCAAAGGCCAGGATGGCGTGCATGGGCGTGCGCAATTCGTGCGACATGTTGGACAGGAATTCGGATTTGGCGCGATTGGCGTTTTCCGCGGTTTCTTTGGCGGCCAGCAATTCGGCCGTGCGTTCGTCGACCAGTTCGCGCAGATGGTCGCGGTGCTGGCGCAGTTCTTCTTCGGCGCGGCGCCGCTCGGATATGTCGGCGTAAATGCCCACATAGTGGCTGACACGCCCCAGTTCGTCGCGCACGGCGGATATCGTGAGCCACTCGCACTGCAATTTGCCGTCGCGGCGCCGATTGGTGATTTCGCCGCGCCATATGCCGTGTGTCTTGATGCACCGCCACATCGCGGCGTAAAACGCATCGTCATGGCGGCCCGAACTGAGCACACTGGTTTTTTTCCCGACCAGTTCGGCGGCGCTGAAGCCGCTCATGTTCGTGAAGGGGGGGTTCACGCGCAGGATGACCGAGCGTGCGTCGGTGATCAGTATGCCTTCGCCGGCTGAGTCGAATACCTGCGCGGCAAGTCTGGTCTGTTCTTCGGCTTCGGCCTCCACACGCTCGGTGCGGCGCAGCCGTCGCAGCAGTGTGGCGGCAAGGATGGACAGCAGGGCGAGCCCGACCACCACGATGCTTACCACGGTTTTGGCTTCGGTAAGCCATTTGGCCAGCGCGTAGGTCTCGTGCACCTTCACCACGGTGACCAGCGGGAAGCTGCGCGTGATGCGGAATGCCGACAGGTACTGTGTGCCGTCCGCATCCTCGCCCATGCGCGTGCCGGATTCCTGCGCAAGTTCCCCGCTCAGGACCAGCCCGGTGTCGCGCCGGCTGCCCGGACCGAGGTCCTCGCGCGTGGTGAATAACAGCGTCTGGTCCAGCCGCAGCAGCTCCACGCTGCCTTGTGCAGGGCCGATCTGGCGCGCATACAGATTGATGAAATAGTCCGGATTCAACGCGGCGACCAGCAGTACCGGCGAAGGGCGCGAGTACACGCTGCGCACGACCGGTACGAATCCG
>JAEUNN010001022.1 GCA_016791085.1 Rhodocyclaceae bacterium
ATCGTTCTGCTGCATGTGCTGCGGCGACAGCAACATGCCCTCCGACCACTGCACGGCATCCGGCAGCTCGGCACTTGACGGGGCGATATCGCTGGGCATGGCACGGTCTCCGTGGCGGGGGTCAGCGCGGCGCGTCGGCAACACGCACGCCGCCGGCTTCGATGGTGAGCAAGGGCCGCTCGTAAGGCGTCAGTTCCCAGGCCGGCTGTCCGGCCGCGGCCTGGGTGTCGGCATAGGCCAGCACGCGAAACGCCTTGGCGTGGCGCGCCGGCAGCGGCGCCGGGTCGGCCGCGCTGCCGGGCGGCAATTGCAGCGACTGGGCTTCCAGCTTGCCGGGCCAGGCGCCCAGCAGCGCGTCTTTCTGCGCGAACCAGTCGGCGGCCGTACGCGGCAGCGGCGCGCTGAATTCGGCGTCATAGACGAACACCAGATCGACGCGGGTAGGCAAGTCGCCATTGGCGCCCGGCATGGCGACCACGCGCACCTGGTCGACGCGGGCTTTCGACGGCCCCACGAAAGGAATCAGGCTGGCCAGGTTTTTCAGGCTGCTACAGCCGGCCAGCAACAAGGCCGCGAGCAGCAGTGGAAAGTTTGTGCGCGACATGGCGGCCATTTCAGCTGATCAGCAAAACCTTGAATTGCGCCGGCGTCAGCGACAGCCCCACGGCATTGGGCAACATGCCGTTCTGCGTCTGCACGCTGGTGAGCCGGGTGGCCGGGATGGCGCCGTAAAACACCTTGATGCTGCTGGTGGCCGGGCGGTCCGGCCCCATGATGAGTCCGGACACCACACCCAGCGCCAGCCCGGCCTGGTCGCCGTTGGAAATGGTGCCGGTGGTGAGCAGGTTTTCCGCCAGGCCGCCGCCGCATATCACCTTGAATTGCGACGGGATGTGCGTGAACGACAGCGCGATATTCACGAGCGGCGTGGGCACCGGCGCCGGCGTGGGTATGCTGCACACGTCGGGAAACGCGAAATTCATGACACCGATATTGACGTTGGCGAACATGGTTGTTCCTTCAATCCGCGTGAGCGGTTCGTGAGTGCGCGGCACGGCGCCTGCAACCCCCAACCCACGCTGGGGGCGCGGGCGTCTCGCCCGCGATCAAGCCCCACCCACCGTTAAATGCTTGCGGGTTTGCGGCCGCGCAGCCGGCCCCGCAGGGTGGGGTGACGACGGAACCCCGACACGCGGCCCCGGATAGACCGCCAATGCTGGAGGTCGCAAGTTCTCCCCCATCTGCCGCTGCATGCTTCGCGCAATCAAAAATGTTTGAGTGACGATCGCGGGCGAGACGCCCGCGCCCCCAGCGTGGGGTGGGATTCGCAAGGCCCAAGCCGATCCGGATGCGCAAAGTTGCGTCGCTTGGGGTGATGGATGAACCCCAGTACCCAGCCTCGGCTTGACCGCCAATGTCGCGGTTCACCAGCTCGCCCCAAGCCACAGGCGCTTGTCGTGAGTGCGTGGCACGGCGCCCGCGCCCCCAGCGTGGGGTGGGACTCGCAAGGCCCAAGCCGATCCGGATGCGCAAAGCTGCGTAGCTTGGGCTTGGGGTGATGGATGAAACCCAATAACCAGCCTCGGCTTGACCGCCAATGTTGGAGGTCGCAAGTTCACCCCAAGCCACAGGCGCTTGTCGTGAGTTCGTGGCACGGCGCCCGCAAACCCAGCGTGGGGTGCGACTCGCAAGGCCCAAGCCGATCCGGATGCTCAAAGCGGCGTAGCTTGGGGTGGCGACGGAACCCCGACACCGGGCCGCGCATTGCACCGCAATGCTGGGGTTCGCAAGCTCGCCCCAAGCTACGAGCGCTATCGATTTGGCGAATAGGTCGTTCATCGTTCGTCCTTGTCGCGCCTCAACCCAGGCAAATGCGTTCTGCGTCGGCACGCAATTCACCTTCGGCCGACAGCAGCGTGTGGCCGCCGGATATGCTCATGAGGTCGGACGCCTCCACCGATACCAGGCGCGCGCGGCTCAGGTGCTGGTCCAGCGTTTCGACCAGCGCGCGCGCGACGTGCAGGAACTGG
>JAEUNN010000059.1 GCA_016791085.1 Rhodocyclaceae bacterium
GCCGGCGCCGAAAGACACGCGCCGCGCGGTCGATTCAACCACTTTCACGCGCACCGTGGCGGCCCCGGCCTGCGCCGTGTCGGTATCGATATCCACCAGTGCGGCCGAAAAATACGGGGTGTTCTGCAGCGCCTGCTGCAATTCCAGCAGGCGCTCGCGGCTGTAGCGGCTGCCCGGGTGTATGCGGCCGTAACGTTGCGCCAGATCGGCCGGATAGGATTGCAGGCCCTCGAATTCGGTATTGCCGAAGCGAAACGCCGGTCCGCTGTCCACGCTGACCGAAATTGCCACGCTCGGCGCCGCCGGATCCACCTCGGCAAGGGTTGCGGTCAATTCCGCGGCCGGGAAATCGAGCCCGGTCAAATCCTGCAGCAGGCCTTGTTTCGCCTCGTCCCAGGCGGTCTGGCGAAACGCCGCGCCGACCGGCAGCGCCCAGGCGCGGCGCAGCCGCTCGATGCGCTCCGGCTGTGCCGCCGCGCCCGCCGCGATGGCGCCCGAAAATTCCAGGTTCACGGATACGATGTGCGCGCGTGCGCCAGGTTCCACGCGCAGCACGGCGTCCGGCGCCGGGCTCAAGCTCACACGCGGCGAAAAATAGCCTTCGGTAGCCAGCAATTCTTCGATTTCGCGCCGTGCCTCGCGCAACAGGCTGGCGCGCGCCAGCGCGTCGGCCGCATCGATGTCCTGGTCCACTACCGCGACATGGCGGCGCAATAGCTGCACCACCTCGGCCGGCGCCTCGATGCGCACCGCCGCAAGCGCGCAGCAAGGACCGAAAAGCGCCATCAGCAGGCCGACGGCCAGGCAGCGCCGGCCGCCCTGATGCGCCGCGTGCAGCATGCGCGGCGGTTCCGTCGCGGCAACCGCGGCTGCCGCCATTGTGGAGCTTACGGACCGCGCCACGCCACCCGCTGCAGATCTGAAAAACCGCGCCGGCGAACGTCGCCCGGCGCGGCCCGTGTCACGCACTTCCCGCGTCCATGCGTCTGCCGGTACGCGGAAATGCATCACAGAACGAATATGCCCTACGCGGCACCCGAGGGCGGATGGCGGCGGTTCATGAACACGGCAAGCGCCACGCCCAAGAGCACGATCACCACGACCACCGGTACCCAGCCCAAAGGCCGCCAGACGCGCTCGAAACGCAGATTGTCGAACTGCGCATCCACATTGCCGCCGTGACTTTCATCCACACTCAGCAACAGCGCCTCGATGCGATTGTCGGGGGCGCTGATGCTCAGGGTTTCCCAGGTGTTGTGGGTCTGACCGGCCACTATGTCCCCGACGCGCCGGCGGCTGGAATCAAATGCGCCGATCAGCACATGATCTTCGGGGTTTTCGGCACCTTCCTGCGGCACCGAACGTGCAGCAATCGACACCCGGCTCACCTTGTCGGGAAACACCACGAGGATGGCACCCGTACTGCTGCCGTGCACCACGGGCGGGCCGGACTTGGTGGTGGCGATCACATTTTTCCCGCTTTTCGCCTGCTCGGCCGCACGCCCATACACGGCGAAGGACTTGCACACCGAAGGTGGCCCGGCGCAGAAAATCAGCACGCCGCTGGAAAAATAGTGATAAGAAATGTCGGTGCCATCGGGCACATCGTCAAAGTTGATCTGTTCCGCGCGCACCATGCTCCAGGCCAGCATGAGCCACAGGGCAAGGGCAAGACGGGTCGCCGTTCGCATCGAATTTCCTTTCCGGTTGAGTGAATTCGGGCGCAACCATACGGCGAAGCAGGCGCAAGTGCAATATCCGCCGCGCAATTCGTCGCTTTCGCGGCACCCGCACGCGCGCGGGACGCCACGGCGGCCCTTGTTGCAAGTGCACATTTTCTCCACAATACTGCATTGCAATGCTAGCATCCGCACGCAAGCAATCTGTCACCCATAGCAGCCGGCAAGCACGGTCCGGACACGCAGGCGCCTGCCCGGACGCTGCCGCTGCAGCGTCTGCCGCCTCGGCCTGGCGCTGCCCCGGCCGGCACGGCTTGCCGACATCTACCTGAACTTCAAGGAAACTTTCATGCAAGACACTCTGAACGCTGCACAAGCCCTATTGGCAGGTTTGCTGTGGAAAATCATCGGCGCCATCGTGCTGTGGATAGTCGGCGGCTGGATTATCGCGTTCGCCTGCCGCGTGTTGCGCCAGGCCATGGCCACGCGCAAGCTGGATGCGACCGTATCGGCCTATGTCGACGCTTCGTTGCGCGTATTTTTGCGCATCGTGCTGCTGCTGGCCGTGTTGTCGGTATTCGGTGTGGAAACCACCAGTTTCGTCGCCCTGGCAGCTGCCGCGGGCGTGGCCATAGGCGCGGCCTGGGGCGGTTTGCTGGCGAATTTCGCGGCCGGAGTGTTTCTGATCGTGCTGCGGCCGTTCAAGGTGGGGGACATGATATGCGCCGCCGGCGTTACCGGCGACGTGCGCGAAATCGGCCTGTTCGCCACCACGCTGGATACGCCCGACAATCTGCGCGTGACGGTCGGCAACAACAAGATTTTTTCCGACAACATCATCAACTTCACGAACAACCCTTACAGGCGCGTCGATTTGAAGGCGCAACTGGCCCACACGGTTGACCCCAGGGAAGCCGCCGAACGCATCAAGGCCAAGCTCGGTCGGATTCCCAACGTATTGCAGTCGCCCGCGCCGGACGTGGAAATTCTTGAGTTCAATGCTGCCGGCACGCTGCTCGGTGTACGGCCGTATTGCCACAACAAGGACTACTGGCAGGTGTATTTCGACACCAACAAAGCCATCCTGGAAGCTTGCGGCGAAGCCGGCTACCCGGTCCCGGCACCGCACAGCGTGCTGATACAGCGCAGCGCCTGAACGCGGTCGCGGCGCCGGCCGGCGGAGGCACTTATGCCGGCCAGGCCGGCCGGTGCCGGCAGCCGTGCGCCTGCGCCCGCGCGCTTCAGGCAGCGTGATAGGCCGTGACGCGATCGACTTCGGCTTTCGAGCCCAATATCACCGGCACACGCTGGTGCAGTTTTTCCGGTTCTATGTCGAGTATGCGTTCGCGGCCGGTGGTCGCAGCACCGCCGGCCTGCTCGACGATCATGGCCATGGGATTGGCTTCGTACATGAGGCGCAGCTTGCCGGCCTTGCCCGGATCCTTGCTGTCCTTGGGATACATGAACACACCACCGCGGGTCAGGATGCGATGCACGTCCGCGACCATGGAAGCCACCCAGCGCATGTTGTAATCCTTGCCCAGCGGGCCGCTCTTGCCGGCTTCAAGTTCGGTGATGTAGCGCTGCACGGGGGCTTCCCAGTAGCGCCGGTTGGAGGCGTTGATGGCATATTCGCGCGTTTCGACCGGAATGCGCATGTCCGGGTGGGTAAGCAGGAATCCGCCCGTTTCGCGATCCAGCGTAAATCCCTGTACCCCTTCGCCGACCGTGAGCACCAGCATGGTCGCCGGTCCGTACACCGCATAGCCGGCCGCAAGCTGGGCCCGGCCCGGCTGCAGGAAACTTTTTTCGTCTGCCGCTTCGGTGTTTTCGGGCGCGCGCAGCACCGAAAAAATCGTACCGACCGAAATATTCACGTCGATGTTCGACGATCCGTCCAGCGGGTCGAACAGCAGCAGATAGCCGCCCTTGGGGTAGCCGGTCGGTATCACATAGGGTTCATCCATTTCTTCCGAGGCCATGGCCGCCAGGTGGCCGCCCCATTCGTTGGCTTCGAGCAGGGTTTCGTTGGCGATCACGTCCAGCTGCTTTTGTGCCTCGCCCTGGATGTTGTCGCTGCCCGCCTCGCCCAGTACGCCGGCGATGGCGCCTTTGGATACGGCGAC
>JAEUNN010000060.1 GCA_016791085.1 Rhodocyclaceae bacterium
CCACCCCCACGGATCCACCCACCCCGTAGGATTAGGCGCATACGCATAGAGGTTTTCGCCGCCGGCGATTCCGATCGGGTCGTGGGAGCAGAACCTTCCCACGTCCGGGTCGTAGTACCGGAAAGTATTGTAGTGCAGCCCCGTCGAGGCGTCGGCGTACTGGCCCTGAAACCGCAGCGGTTGTTCGATTGCGCCGGTGGCGGGGGCGATGCCGTCGAGGCGGCCCCAGGCTTTGTGTCTGCCTGCCCACACGGTGTTGCCGGTCTCGTCCGTCAGTTCCAGCGGGGTGCCGAGTTGATCAGTGTGAAACCAGTAGCAGCGCGGCTCGCCGGCCAGGCTGCCGTCGGCGTGCCGCGCGTGGTCTAAGCGCGCGAGCGGGACGTAGTCCTGGTCCGGGTCGTAGATGTAGGTCGTGAGCTGGTTCGCGCCGATGTCCTGCAGCATGCGCATGCCGCTCCAGACATAGCGGCGCTGTTCGATGAGCGTTTCGGCCGAGCCTGCAGGCAGCGTGCTGCAGGTGCGCGTGCTGCGCCGGCCGAGCGCGTCGTAGGCGAAAGTGGTGTCGGACACGCCGTAGGGGTTTTCGGTGCGCACGGCGACGAGGCGGTCCTCGTCGTCGTAGTGGAAGTGCTGGATTTGTGCGGCGCCCTTGCGCTTCGCGCTCACGTTGCCCCAGGGGTCGTAGTCGAAGCGCAGGTCCTGCCAGACGCGCAGGCGGTTGTCGGTGGTCAGGCCGGCGCTTTTGCGGGCGATGGCGTCCTGCAGGTTGCCGGCGGCGTCGTAGCGATAGCTGCGCCACAGCGGTGCGGCCGGTCCAGGCGGCAGGCCGGCGTATGATCGTTCCCACGCTCCAGCGTGGGAACGCGTGCTGCACCGCTCCAGCGGTGCGCAAAGGCCGCTGGATGGTGACCGTCCGTTCCCCGTTTTACGTACTACGAGGCGCTGGAGCGCCTTGGGATGCATTCCCACGCTGGAGCATGGGAACGATGAACTTTTTCCTTTTCGCCCGGCAACGCTTTTCCCGCCGCAAGGGCACGGCGGCACCTATTGCCCGAAGGGCTGCATCCGTGCGGTAGCCGTCAAAACGGCACACCCCACTCGGAATTCAAAAGAGCCGCAATCTTGGGCTTGACGCTTAGTTGGTTGCTGGCGGGATAGTCAAAGCGCAGAGCCGCGTGGAGGCATGCGCTGCGCTGTTCCGCTCTACGGGGCTGAGTTCGATTCCCCGCGCGATTACAGTCGCCGACTCGGCTTACGGTAATCACCGCCGCCTTTCCGGCGACACTCATACCAGCGCAACTTCGCGGCTGAAGTTGAAGCCCTTGAGCTTGGCCGCCTCCACAGCCTGCCTGAACGCTTCCGAGATATACAGGCCGGTCGGCGATTCCGCCACGGCGAAAATGTCATGGCCGCGCACCTTGGCTTCGTACATCGCGGCTTTGCGCAGCATCACCTTGCCATTGTCGGCCTGCTCGTACACGGACCGCTCCAGATCCACACAGCCTTCCTGCCGGCCAAGCACGCGGTAGCCAATGTAGCCCGGAACCGGCGCGGCCACCGCCAGGAATTCGCCGGCGGGCGACAAGAACGCATCGAGCGCCCTTATTGCCTTGTCACTGAAAATGACGAAAGGTTTCATGCTCAGGCAGATATCTCCCGCCACATCCTTCTTGCGCCTGCCTTCGTTATTTAACGCCAGCTGTACCGGGGCGTAGTCGGCGCCGAAAGGTTCTGCGCCAAACTCGATGGAGCGGATGCCAATGTCTTCTTTCCAGGAGTCTTTGTCCGGAGGGTCTTTGGTAAAGACCTGAAGGAAGCCGGGGTACTTGTCGGGTTCGCCCCGCAGTTCATATACTGATGTTGAACTCATAGGATATTGCTCCACTTGGCGTTTCTCGCAGCTTGCAGTAGCTCGCGTCTTATCGCGTCCAGTTCTTTGAGGACTTGCTGCTTGCCGCCGATGTTGCTGGCCTGGATAAGCCTATCGTTGACCGCCTCGACATAGGCATTCGGATGTCTCCCGTTGTGCAGGATGCCGGGAACCGCAGGATCCACGTTTGCGCGGTTGGGCAGGAACACACCGTTCACTGCGTCGTCAGCGTTGATGCCGTGTTTGGCTAGCACATTTCGGCCACGCAGCGACGCTTTCGACGTATCCCCCGCGATGTGGTGCGGCGTCGTGTTCGGGGGTCGCTTGATACCGGCGGCCTCCATGTTCTTGCCCAGCGCGGTGGCACACCACGCCCACGGATCGACCCACCCGGTTGGATTGGGCGCATAGGCGTAGAGGTTTTCCCCGCCGGCGATGCCGATCGGGTCATGCGAGGCGAACCGCCCCACGTCCGGATCGTAATACCGGAAAGTATTGTAGTGCAGCCCCGTCGACGCGTCGGCGTACTGGCCTTGAAACCGCAGCGGTTGTTCCAGGGCGCCGCGCGCCGGGGCGATGCCGTCCACGCGGCCCCACGCTTTATGCCGGCCGGCCCAGGCGGTGCGGCCTTCGGCGTCAGTCAGTTCCAGCGGGGTGCCGATCTGGTCGGTGTGGAACCAGTAGCAGCGTGGCGCGCCGGGGTCCAGACTGCCGTCGGGTTGTAGCGTCTGGTCTATGCGCGCGAGCGGGCTGTAGTCGTCGTCGGGGTCGTAGACGTAGGTCGTGACGCAGCCGGCGCCGATGTCCTGCAGCAGGCGCAGGCCGCTCCAGACGTAGCGGCGCTGTTCCGTGTATGTCGCTTGCGGGGCGGTGGCGGGTTCGGTCACGCAGGTGCGCGCGCTGCGCCGGCCCAGGGCGTCGTAGGTGAAGGTGGTTTCGGAAATGCCGTGCGGGTTTTGCGTGCGCACGGCAATCAGCCGGTCTTCGTCGTCGTAGCGGAAGTGCTGG
>JAEUNN010000095.1 GCA_016791085.1 Rhodocyclaceae bacterium
CCATGCCAGGCGCCGTTGTCCGCCCGGCTGGCTTTTGTAGCGCGTGGGGGTGTCGGCGGGCAGGGCCAGCAGATCGTGCACGTCATCGCGCTCCGCCCGCTGCGGTTCCGGCGCGTCCGGCCAGACCTGCGCCGGCAAGCGCCCCCCGGCCACCAGGCGGATCCAGGCGCTGCCGGTCTGGTCGTGGCCGGCCTGCAGCGGTTCGGGCGAGCGCCAGGCTTCCGCAACGGGCAGGCGCGCATGCAGCGCGGCGGCATCCGGCGCATGGGCGGGTGGCGCCGCTTCGAGGTCGGTCAAGTCGAGCAGCAGGTGCAACAGCGCCATATCTTCGGCGATGCCGTAGTGGAAGCGCACCACCAGCGCCGAGCCATGCCCGTAGCGCGCTACGAGGTACATGTCCCACAGCGGCCGCGCCGGGTCCATCGGCGTTGCCAGCAGGTGCGCCGTGAATTGCTGCAGTTCCGCCTTGCCGGCCGCGCCGGGCAGGGCGATGCGGTGCATGTGGGCATCCAGGTCGAAATGACGGTCGCCCGGGCGGCCGCCAGCGCCCGCATCCTGGAGCGGGCTTTGCCGGAAGCGCCGGTGCGGCAGCAGCCGGCTTGCCGCGATGCCGCGCAGACGGTCGAAATTGATCGGCGCGTCCAGCACCAGCACGGCCGCGATGTTCATCGGATGGTGTAACTTTTCCACGCCCGCAGACGCCACGGCGGGCATGGACAGCACGTCGCAATTTTTCATGTTCACTCCCTGGGAACGCGCTGCGTGCGAAACCCTGTGGACGGATTGTAGGCCGCCCACGCAGGGATTGCTGCGCTGCGAAGGGAGTACGCTGCAGCCGTTCACAGTGGCGTGCGCGGCTGCAGCGCCAGGGCTTACACGGCGGCCAGCGCCTGGTCCAGATCGGCGCGCAGGTCGTCGATATGTTCTATGCCTATGGACAGGCGCACCGTGTCTTCGGTCACCCCGGCTTTGGCCAGTTCTTCCGGCGACAGCTGGCGGTGCGTGGTCGATGCCGGGTGGCAGGCCAGGCTTTTCGCATCGCCGATGTTCACGAGGCGCGTGACAAGTTTCAGCGCGTCCTGGAAGCGCGCGCCGCCCTCGCGTCCGCCCTGCACGCCGAACGTCAGGATGCCGGAGGCGCGGCCGCCCATGTAGCGATCGACCAGGGCGCGCGCGCCATGGCCTTCCATGCCGGCGTAATTGACCCACTTGACCTTGGCGTGGCCGGACAGGAATTGCGCCACCGCGAGCGTGTTGTCGCAAATGCGGTCCATGCGCAGCGCCAGCGTTTCTATGCCCTGCAGGATCAGGAAAGAATTGAAGGGGCTGATGGCGGCACCCATGTTGCGCAGCGGCACCACGCGTGCGCGCCCTATGTAGGCGGCCGGCCCCAGCGCCTGGGTATAGACGACGCCGTGATAGGACACGTCCGGCTCGTTCAGGCGGCGGAAGCGCCGGGCGTGCTCGGCCCAGGGGAACTTGCCCGAATCGACGATGGCGCCGCCTATCGAATTGCCGTGCCCGCCCAGGTATTTGGTCAGCGAATGCACCACGATGTCGGCGCCATGTTCGATCGGGCGGCACAGATAGGGCGTCGGCACGGTGTTGTCGACGATGAGCGGCACGCCGTGGCGGTGCGCCACTTCGGCGAGCGGCTCGAAATCCGTCACGTTGCCGAGCGGATTGCCTATGGATTCGCAGAAAATGGCCTTGGTGCGCTCGTCGATGAGCGCTTCGAACGACGCCGGGTCACGATAATCCGCGAAGCGCACGGTAATTCCCAGTTGCGGCAGGGTGTGCGCGAACAGGTTGTAGGTGCCGCCATAGAGCGTGGCCGACGACACGATGTTGTCGCCGGCTTCGGCTATGGTTTGTATGGAGTAGGTGATGGCGGCCTGGCCCGATGCCAGCGCCAGCGCGGCGATTCCGCCTTCCAGGGCGGCCAGGCGCTTTTCCAGCACGTCCTGGGTCGGGTTCATGATGCGCGTGTAAATATTGCCCATCACTTTCAGGTCGAACAGGTCGGCGGCGTGCTGGGTGTCGTCGAAAGCGTAGGACGTGGTCTGGTAGATCGGTACCGCCACCGCCTTGGTGGTGGGGTCGGGCGAGTAGCCGCCGTGCACTGCCAGAGTTTCGAATTTCATTGCCTGCCTCCCGGGTTTGCAAAGCCGGGGAGTATAAATGGACCGGCTTGCGGCTTGGTCCGCGGCAGGCAGGCGGAGGGGCAAACTTATGCAACAGACCAGGCTGGAAGTGCTGCGCGGCGACATCACCCGGCTCGATGTCGATGCCATCGTGAATGCAGCCAATTCCACGCTGTTGGGCGGCGGCGGCGTGGATGGCGCGATACATCGCGCGGCCGGTCCGGAACTGCGCGAGCACTGCGCGCGCCTGGGTGGTTGCCCGACCGGGGAGGCGCGCCTGACGCCGGGATTCCGCCTGACCGCCCGCCACATCATCCACACGGTTGGTCCGGTATGGCGCGGCGGCGCCCAGGGCGAGCCGGAACTGCTGGCCAGTTGTTACCGCAACTGTTTCGCGCTGGCGCGCGCGCACCAGCTCGCGAGCCTGGCCTTTCCGGCCATATCCTGCGGTGTGTATGGCTATCCCTGGGACGCGGCGGCGCACATCGCCGTGCGCGAATGCCGTGCCGCGCTGGCCGCGGCGGACCACCCGTCACGCGTGCTGCTGGTGGCATTCGATGCGGAAATGACGGCGGTGCTGCAGCGCGCCTGCGCCGAAACCCCCGTTTGAGCGGGCGGCTGCGGTAACGCGAACGCTGTCCGCGCCGCCCGGAAAGGCCTTGCCTGGAGGTCGCCGGCGCGGCCCCTGAAGCGCCGGGCGTCGCGCCGCTTAACCGGGGATGCGCGCCAGATGCTGTTTGAAGTGCAGGGCGTTCTGCACGTAACTGGCGGCGCTCTGGTACAGCCCGGCGACTTCCGCGTCGGTCAGTTCGCGGATGATGCGCACCGGCGTGCCCAGGGCCAGCATGCGGTCCGGAATGACCTTGTTTTCCGGCACCAGGCTGTTCGCGCCTATCAGGCAGTTCTTGCCGATTTTGGCGCGGTTCATGATGACGCTCTTGATGCCTATCAGCGAGCCGTCGCCTATGGAACAGCCGTGCAGCATGACCTGGTGGCCGACCGTCACGTTGGCGCCGATCTGCATGGGTAAGCCGGCATCGGTATGCACCACCGAGCCGTCCTGGATGTTGCTGCCTTCGCCGATTTCTATGGGGTCGTGGTCGCCGCGGATCACCGCGCCGAACCACACGCTCACGTTGTTATGCAGGATGACCGAACCCATAACGGCCGCGGTCGGGGCGATCCAGTAATCGCCCAGAAACTGCGGGGCCACGTCACCGATGGTGTAGATGCTCATGGGTGCAAGGTTCTCGAGTTGGGGGAGGCGCAAGCATAGCCATATGACGCACAGTCGGCAACGTCCGCGGCGCGCGGCGTGCCGGCATGCCACAGGCGGCGTGCACCGTGCGCATCAGGATGCCTGGGCGGCCTCCTCGACGCTGATGCAGGCGCAGAACAGGTTGCGGTCGCCGAACACGTCGTCGATGCGATTGACCGCCGGCCAGAACTTGTTTTCCGCCACCCAGGGCAGCGGAAATGCCGCCACGCGGCGCGTATAGGGGCGGTTCCAGGTTTCGTCGGCGAGGTCGTCGGCGCTGTGCGGCGCGCGCTTCACGGGGTTGTCGTCGGCCGGCCAGTCGCCGCGTTCGACCGCGCGAATTTCCTCGCGTATCGCAATCATGGCCGCGATGAAGCGATCCAGTTCGGCTTTGGATTCGGATTCGGTCGGCTCCACCATGATCGTGCCGGCCACCGGAAAGGACATGGTCGGGGCGTGGAAGCCGTAATCCATGAGGCGCTTGGCGATGTCCACCTCGCCGATGCCGGTGGCTTCCTTGATCGGGCGCATGTCCAGGATGCACTCGTGCGCGACGCGTCCGCGCGCACCCACGTACAGCACCGGATAGTGCGGCGCGAGCCGCGTGGCGATGTAGTTGGCGTTAAGTATCGCCACGCTGGTGGCGCGCTGCAGACCGCTCGCGCCCATCATGCGGATATACATCCAGGAAATCGGCAATATGCCGGCCGAGCCCCAGGGCGCCGCGCACACCGCGCTTTGCCCCTGGTGCGGCCCCGGCACCGGCTGCACCGAGTGGTTGGGCATGAAAGGCGCCAGATGCCGCTTCAATCCTATCGGGCCCATGCCGGGGCCGCCGCCGCCGTGCGGGATGCAGAACGTCTTGTGCAGGTTGATGTGGGCCACGTCGGCGCCGATCAGGCCGGGGCTGGTCAGCCCGACCTGGGCGTTCAGGTTGGCGCCGTCCATATACACCTGGCCGCCGTGACCATGCACGACCGCGCAAATTTCCTGCACGGCTTCTTCGAACACGCCATGCGTGGACGGATAGGTCAGCATGATGCAGGCGAGCCGCGCGGCGTGCGCCGCCGCCTGCGCGCGCAGGTCGGCCAGATCGACATTGCCGCTGGCGTCGCAGTCCACGGCCACCACCGTGAGGCCGCACATTTGCGCGGTGGCGGGATTGGTGCCGTGCGCGGATTTGGGAATCAGGCACACGTTGCGCGCCTGGTCGCCGCGGCTCGCGTGGTAGCGGCGTATCGCCACCAGGCCGGCGTATTCGCCCTGCGCACCCGAATTGGGCTGCATGCATACGGCGTCGAAGCCGGTGATCACGCGCAGCCATTCGGCCAGGCTGTCTATCATGAGCCGGTAGCCCTGCGCCTGTTCCGGCGGCGCGAACGGGTGCAGGCCGGAAAATTCCGGCCAGGTGACCGGCAGCATTTCGGACGTGGCGTTGAGCTTCATGGTGCAGGAGCCCAGCGCGATCATCGAGTGGTCCAGTGCAAGATCGCGGTTCTGCAGCTTTTTGAGGTAGCGCAGCATGGCGTGTTCGCTGTGCTGGCGGTTGAACACCGGGTGGGCCAGCACGGCGTCGCTGCGCAATTGTTCCGGCGCCAGCCGGTCGCGCGCAGCCGCCTGGGCGTCCAGTTGCGTGAGGTCGGCCGGGCCGGCGCCGAAAGCCTCGAGCAGGGCCGCCACGTCGGCGGCGCTGCTGGTTTCGTCCAGCGCCACGCCCAGCGTGCTTTCATCGACGCGGCGCAGGTTGTAGCCGGCCGCCAGGGCGCGCACCACGATCTGTTCGGTGTCCTCGCCGGTGGCCACCTGCAGGGTGTCGAAAAAGCTTTGCGTGACGAGCAGGCGACCGGCCGCTTCCAGCCCGGCCGCGAACATGCCGGCCAGGCGATGGATGCGCAAGGCGATGTTGCGCAGCCCCTGCGGGCCGTGATAGACGGCGTACATGGCGGCGATGTTGGCCAGCAGCACCTGCGAGGTGCAGATATTGGAATTGGCCTTTTCGCGCCGTATGTGCTGTTCGCGCGTCTGCAGCGCCATGCGCAGCGCGGGCTTGCCGCGCGCATCGCGCGATACGCCTATGATGCGGCCCGGCACGGCGCGCTTGTATTCGTCGCGGGTCGCGAAAAATGCCGCATGCGGCCCGCCATAGCCCATGGGCACGCCGAAGCGCTGCGCCGAGCCCAGCGCAATATCCGCGCCCAGCGCGGCGGGCGGCTTGAGCAGCAGCAGCGCCATGAGGTCGCTGGCTACCGCCACCACCGCGCCGCCGGCTTTGAGTTGCGCGATCACGGGCGCCAGGTCGGGTACTTCGCCGCGCTGGTCCGGGCTTTGCAGCAGCGCGCCGAACACCGCATGGGCAGCGGCTTCCTGCGCCGGTGCGACGATCAGTTCAAAGCCGAAATAGCGCGCGCGCGTGCGCACCACATCCAGCGTTTGCGGAAAACAGTTGGCATCGACGAAAAACGCATTCGACCGGGAGCGGCTCACGCGCCGCGCCATGGCCATGGCTTCGGCGGCGGCCGTGGCTTCGTCCAGCAGCGAGGCGTTGGCCAAATCCATGCCGGTAAGATCCATGACCATCTGCTGATAGGTGAGCAGCGCCTCGAGCCGGCCCTGCGCGACTTCCGCCTGATACGGCGTATAGGCCGTATACCAGCCCGGGTTTTCCAGCAGGTTGCGCAGAATCACCTTGGGCGTGATGGTGTCGTAATAGCCCATGCCTATGCAGGACTTGAGCACGCGGTTGTGCGCCGCGATGGCTTTCAGTTCGGCCAGCGCGGCGGCTTCGGTCACGGCTTCGGGCAGCGCCAGCGGCGCGGCCAGGCGTATCGCATCCGGCACCGTCTGCGCGACCAGGGCTTCCAGGCTGGGGGCGCCCACGGCCGCCAGCATGTCGGGCAATTCCTCGGCATCCGGGCCGATGTGGCGGGCTACGAATTCGGCCCGATTTTCCAGGGCCGACAACGGCACCGGCTGCGCGTTCAGCGGCCCGGTCATTCTTCGCCCACGCTGCGCGCGTAGCCGGCGGCGTCCAGCAACTGTGCCATTTGCGCCGGGTCGCTGGGGCGCAGGCGGAATATCCAGCTGCCGTAGGGGTCTTCGTTCACCAGTTCGGGGCTGCCGTCCAGTTCGCCGTTGGCCGCCACGATTTCCCCGTCCAGCGGTGCGTAAATGTCCGAGGCGGCTATGCGGACGTCACGACGCGCGGGCAGGTCGATCAGATTTTGCCTAGCCAGTTCGCGCTCGATGAATGGGATTTCTTTCGGCGCTATGCCGAACGCGAGTTGCTTTATTTTCGCCGCGAGGAGCCGCGCGAGCCGGCGTGCAAGGAACTGGTCGTGATCCTCGATCAGGGGGTGCGAACATGGGGCGATATTCGGCCGGTGCTCGGTTCGGCCTTGATTGCCCTGGGGAAGCTCGCGGTGCAGCGGGGGCATTTTTTCTTGCTGGCGACCAATTCGGTTGCTCCCC
>JAEUNN010000110.1 GCA_016791085.1 Rhodocyclaceae bacterium
TCACGCGCGTGGTCTACGTCCAGGGCGGCATCGACGCAACCGGTCCCGGTTAGCTGTGCCACGCGCGCCGTAAAGACGAAGGTACTACCGCGTCCCGGCGCACTATCAACGAATATGCTGCCACCCATCAGTTCGACCAGACGGCGGTTGATCGCGAGCCCGAGGCCGCTACCGCCATAGAGGCGGGTAATCGTATCGTCGGCCTGTTCGAATTCCTTGAACAGGCGCTCCTGCGCTGCCCGCGCTATGCCGCGCCCGGTGTCGCGGACTTCAAAGCGTAGCAGCGCGGACGTTGCGTCCTCTTCCTCAAGGGCCATGCCCAGCCGCACTTCGCCGCGTTCCGTAAACTTGACGGCGTTACTGACAAAATTCAGCAGCACCTGGCTCAGCCGCGTCGGATCGCCGACATAAGTGCGGCCCTGCAGCCCCGCCGCAATATCGCACAGCAGCGGAAGATTTTTCGTGTCGGCGCGCGGACGCATGATTTCGACTGCGTTCTCGACGATCTGTGCCGGTACGAAAGGCACCGCCTCCAGCACGATGGCACCGGCTTCGATCTTGGATAGATCGAGTATGTCATTGACCACCGCGAGCAAATGCCGCGCGGCGCCGTCCATCCTGCGCAAGGTGCGGCGTTGTGCCGCGTCCGAAATTTGTCTCGACAGGATGTGCGTCAATCCGATCACGGCGTTCAGGGCCGTGCGGATTTCGTGGCTCATGTTGGCCAGGAAAGTGCCTTTCGCACGGCTTGCCTGTTGCGCGGCGTCGCGGGCTGCCGCGAGCTGGGCGGTGCGTTCGGCCACCAGTTCTTCAAGCGTGTCGCGGTACCGCAATAGTTCGGCCATGACGCGCGTTTGTTCGCTGATGTCTTCGCCGACCCAAAGATAATGGGTCGGCGTGCCATCCGCTCCATGCACAGGCGTGACCGTCACACGCTCCAGATATTGCTCGCCGCTTTTGCGGCGATTGCGGAGTTCTCCGCTCCAGCCGCTTGCGGCGGAAATGCGGCCCCAAACCAGAGGCTGGTCCTGCCGCGCCGCCATGCCGGCCAGCAGGAGCAGCGGATCGCGCCCCAGGGCCTCGTCCATGCGGAAACCCGTGCACAGCGTGAACGCCGCGTTGGCATATTCGATGCGTCCATTCAAGCCGCATACCAGCACGACGGCCGGACATTGTTCGAGCGCCGTGCCAAGTTTGCGCAATTCCATTTCGGCAAGGCGCCGGTCGCGCACCTCGCGTTCCAGCAGGCGGTTCGCTGCGGTCAGATCGTCACCGTGCTTTTGCAGGCGTTCTGCGTGGGCCGCCAATTCAGCATGGCTGGCCTCCAGTTCGCCGGCCATCA
>JAEUNN010000126.1 GCA_016791085.1 Rhodocyclaceae bacterium
GGGAATTGTCCGGCCAGTTTGGGGTTGACCGGCACGGGGCTGTTGCCATCGGCGCCGTGACAGGCACCGCACATCTGATCGACGATGGGCTTGGCTTTCGCCGGGTCCGCCGCGGCGGCTTGTTCCGACGCATGGGCGACCCCTACTGCAAGGGCAACTGCGGCAAACAGGACGTGCTTGAGCATGGCAATCCTCTGGGAACCGTTATTGTCAATAAACTTGCTAGTATACCGCAAGCCTGCGGTACTGCCCGAGTCCGCGGCCGCCATTTCCGTCCATCGCCCGTGTCCATCGAATCCGAAAGCAACACCCGGCTGTTCGCCCACGCAAATTTCGTGACCTCGGTTGCCGATCCTGCAAGGCTGCCGCGCCCAACCGGCGCGGAAATCGCTTTTGCGGGCCGCTCGAATGCCGGCAAATCGAGTGCCATCAACACCCTGGTCGGCGAAAAGCGCCTCGCGTTCGTCAGCAAAACGCCGGGGCGCACGCAGCTCATCAACTATTTCGAGCTGCGCAACGGCGCCTACCTGACCGACCTGCCGGGCTATGGCTATGCCGACGTGCCGCCCGACGTGCAGCGCCGCTGGGGCATGCTGCTCGAGCGCTACCTGGCCACGCGCGAAGCGCTGGCCGGGCTGGTGCTGGTCATGGATGCGCGCCGCCCGCTCACCAAGCTCGATCTGCAAATGCTGGCCTGGTTTCGCCCGCGCCGGCTGCCGGTGCATTGTCTGCTGACCAAAGCCGACAAACTTTCGCGCCTGGAACAAACGCAAACTTTGCGCACCACGCGCGACAAGCTGGCCGCGTATGGGGCCGCGAATACCGCCCAGCTGTTTTCCAGCCTCAAGCGCACCGGCATCGACGAAGCCGAATCCGTGCTCGGCAGTTGGCTGGACGGCACGGCCGGCAATTTCCGCTGAGCGTGGCGCGCAAAGCTTTTGCGCGCCACAAAAGAAAACCCCCCAGCTAAAGGGGAGAAAAGCCGGGGGGAGAACGCCTTAAACTGGATTAAGGCACCCGCTCAGGGAGGTGAAGCGGGAGATGGCTCGTCACCATCTGCGCGTATGATACGCCTGCCGTCTGAAAAGTTCCG
>JAEUNN010000148.1 GCA_016791085.1 Rhodocyclaceae bacterium
CTGACCGGAGTATGCCTGACGTCGCCAAGCGGAGCAATCCCCGGAAGGCGCGCAGGCACCACCGCGCGGCGCCTCGGCCACGAGCCGCGATGGATTGTTTCGACACGACGGGAATGGAGCGGCGCGGCATCATGGCGGCGCGCGGGCGCGGGCGCGTAACGGACCGTTGTCGCAACCCGGTGCGCGGTGTGCGCGCAGCGGACGCTGAATGGCAATGACCGCGCGCTGTCCGGCGCCGCAAACCGGGCAACGCGTCGGGTCGGTCCCGCTCACGCGCAGCATGAACTCGGCCACGCTTTCAGTGGCGGGTGGCGGCGGCTCGGGCAGCGCGAGTGCCACGCGCGCCTTGGCCAGGCGTTGCGCCTTTCTCCGGTTCGCCACGGAGCCGATGTACCGAATCCGCGTGAAGCCGGCCGGCAGCACATGCAGCAAAAAGCGGCGCAGAAATTCGCCCACGCTCAGGCGCATGACACCGCGGCGGTTGCCGTGCGCATAGTCGCGCCAGCGGAAGCGCACGTCGCGACCGTCGAAACTCACCAATCGATTATTCGAGATCGCGATGCGGTGCGTATAGCGCCCCAGGTATTGCAGCACCGCCTGCGGTCCGGCGAACGGTCGCTTGGCATACACCACCCAGGCCTAGCGGCGCAATTCGGCAAGGAAGCGCCGCCGCGCCGGCTGCTGCACGCGATGTGGCGGCAGGCGCAGGTCAGACTTGGCAAACAGCGCCTCCAGCCCGGCCAAAAACTTGCCGCGAAACACCTGCGACAGCGCTTTGACGGGAAACAGAAAGCGCGGGCCGGCACGCACGAAAGCGCCGCCAGGCGCGATTTCCCGCTCAATCCCGCGGCTTCGTGGCCACCAGACGCAGTTTTTCCGCGCCGGGACGGAAAACCGCGCCCTGCCCGTCCAGCATTCGGGCTTGCGCGAAGCCGCTGGCGGCGAGCAGGCTGCATAGTTCCTGGCAACTGTAAATTCGGTAACTCGCGTGGCGCAGTTCGATTTGCGTGCCGCGCGCGTATTCGTAGCGGGAATCAAGGCGGCGGGTTCGCGCGTCGTAGTGGCGCAGGATGCGCACCCGGATGTCGCCGGCCTGCCCTTCCAGCCGCGGGCGGAAATTCGGCAGCAGCACTTCTTCGACCAGTTTCAGTTCCAGCGCGAAACGCCCGCCCGGGCGCAGGGCCTGCCATACCGCGTCCAGAAAGGCGCGATTGCCAGCCTCGTCGAAATAGCCGTAGCTGTCGCCCCAGCAATAGATGCCGTCGAACGGCGGTCCGGCCGGCGGCTCGCGCATGTCGCCCACGCGCCAGTCGACCTGTACGCCGCGCCGGGCCGCGTGGCGGCGCGCACGCGCGATAAGTCCGGCG
>JAEUNN010000150.1 GCA_016791085.1 Rhodocyclaceae bacterium
GCGCGCAATACCGCCGCGCGCATTGCCCAGGAACTGGGCGTGGAACTGGGCGGGGCGGTCGGCTACAAGGTGCGCTTCACCGACCAGACGCGCGCCGACGCCCACGTGAAGCTCATGACCGACGGCATATTGCTGGCCGAAACCCAGACCGACCGCCTGCTTTCCGGCTACGACACGATCATTATCGACGAGGCGCACGAGCGCAGCCTGAATATCGATTTTCTGCTGGGCTACCTGCGCCGCCTGCTGGCGGACGGGTCGCGGCCCGATCTGAAGCTCATCATCACCTCGGCCACCATAGACGCCGATCGCTTCGCGCAGCATTTTGCCGGCACCGGCGGGCCCGCACCGGTAATCGAAGTATCCGGCCGGCTGCATCCCATAGAAGTGCGCTGGCGGCCGCTCGACAAGGGCGAACGCGATGCGAACGAACACCTTGCCGACGCCGTGGATGAAGCGTTTCGCTGCGGACCGGGCGACGTGCTGGTATTTCTGCCGGGCGAGCGCGAAATCCGCGAGGCGGCGGAAAGTTTGCGCAAGCGCCACGCTGCGGCACCCGGCCTGCGCCCGGAAATTCTGCCGCTGTTCGCGCGCCAGTCGGCGCTGGAACAGCAGCGCGTGTTCCAGCCCTCGAACGGGCGCCGCGTGGTGCTGGCGACCAATGTCGCGGAAACGTCGCTGACCGTTCCGGGCATCCGTTACGTGGTCGATACCGGCCTCGCGCGCGTAAAGCGCTATTCGGCGCGCAACAAGGTGGAACAGTTGCTGGTCGAGAACATCGCGCAGTCGGCGGCGCGCCAGCGCGCCGGGCGTTGCGGCCGGGTGGCGGCCGGGGTATGCCTGCGCCTGTACGCCGAAGACGATTTCGAGCGCCGCGCCGCGCATACCGATCCGGAAATCCTGCGCTCGTCGCTGGCCGGGGTGATATTGCGCATGAAGGCGCTGGGTTTGGGGCGGGTGGAAGATTTTCCTTTCCTGGACCAGCCGGCGCCGCGCTTCATCCAGGACGGCTACCAGTTGCTGCAGGAACTGAACGCCATCGACGAGGCGAAAGAACTGACCGCGCTGGGTGTGGAATTGGCGCGCCTGCCGCTCGATCCGAAAATCGGCCGCATGATACTTGCCGCGCGCGACGGCGGCGCGCTGCGCGAGGTGTTGGTGATCGCGGCGGCGCTGTCGGCCCAGGACGCGCGCGAGCGGCCGGAAGAAAAGGCCGGTTCCGCGGATCAGGCCCACGGCCAGTTCCACGATGCAGGCGAGGGCGAGCGCGCGAGCGAATTTCTCTGGTATTGGAAGCTGTGGCAGGCTTTCGACCAGGAATGGCAGCACGCCTCGAGCGCCAAACAGCGCCAGTGGTGCCGCGCGCGCTTCCTGAATTTTTTGCGCATGCGCGAGTGGCGCGACGTGCATGCTCAACTGCATGCGCTCGCGGCCGAACACGGCTGGCGCGAAAACGCCCAGCCGGCCACCTACGAACAAATCCATCGTGCGCTATTGGCCGGGCTGCTTGGCAACCTGGGCTGCCGCATAGAAGACGCGCGGCCCGGCGAGCCGCCCTATCTGGGCGCGCGCGGCATCAAATTCTGGCCGCACCCGGGCTCCCGCCTGGGCAAAAAGGCCGGGCGCTGGATCGTCGCCGCGGAACTGGTCGAAACCACGCGCCTTTATGCGCGCACCCTGGCGCGCGTGGAGCCGGAATGGATAGAGCGGGTGGGCGCGCACCTGCTGCGCCGCTCGGTATATGAGCCGCACTGGGCCAAGGCGCGCGGCGAGGCGATGGCCTGGGAGCGCGGCGTGCTGTACGGGCTGCCGTTGTATTTGCGCCGTCCGGTGCGCTATGCGCCCATCGACGGCGCGGCGGCCCGTGAACTGATGTTGCGCATGGGGCTGGTGCAGGGCGAGTGGCCCGACCAGGCGCTGCGCCAGGCGGCCTTCCTGCGCCATAACGCCAAACTGGTGGCGGACATCGAGCACCTCGAGCAGAAGCAGCGCCGTCCCGACGTGCTGGTCGATGAAGAACTGATTTACGCGTTTTACGACGCCAAAATTCCGCCCGACGTTTGCGACGTGGCGGCGTTCGAGCGCTGGCGCAAAGATGCCGAAAGCCGTTCGCCGCGCCTGCTGTATCTGGAGCGCGAGCAACTGATGCGCCATGAGGCCGCCGGCATCACGACCGAGCGGTTTCCGCCGCTGCTGGAAGTGCTGGGCCAGAAATTGCCGCTCGCGTACAAGCACGAACCTGGCGCCGCCGACGACGGCGTAACGCTTACCTTGCCGCTCGCGCTGCTCAATCAGGTGCCGGAAGCGCAATTGAGCTGGCTGGTGCCGGGCTTGCTGGAACAGAAGGTGCAGGCGCTCGCGAAAACCGTCCCGCAAAAAATCCGTCACCGCCTGCAGCCGCTGGCGGCATTCGTGGCCGAATTTTGCGCGCGGCCGCCCGATACGGCACAGCCGCTTGCCAAGGTGCTTGCGCGCGCCATCGAAGAAACCGTGCAGTTGAAAATGCCCGTGGAAGCCGTGCGCCAGGAAAATTTGCCGGCGCACCTCTACATGAACCTCCGCGTGGTCGACGAATACGGCCGCGTGCTGGACAGTTCACGCAAGCTGGCCGAACTGCGCACGCGCCTCAAGCCGGCCGTGGAGCGCGAGTACGCAGCCGCCGAAGCGCTGCCCGTGCCGGCCGATGCCGCGCCGGCAGCCGGCGGCACGGCCGGCGCGACGCCCGCACAGAGCGGCCTCGGCGCTTGGACTTTCGGTACGCTGCCCGAAATCATGGAGGTGTGCGTGGGCGGCCGCGAGGTGGTCGGCTTCCCGGCGCTGGAAGACCAGGGCGACAGCGTCGCGGTGCGCGTGTTCGACACGCCGGAAAAGGCCCGGGCGGTACACCGCGTCGGCTTGCGCCGCCTGTTCGCGCTCAATCTCAAGGACGCAGTACGCGGGCTGGCGCGTGCGCCCGGCTTGCGCGATGCCGCGCTGGCCTATCTGCCTTTCGGCGGCGAGGCGGATTTTCTGGCCCAGTTGCTGGCCGCCAGCCTGGAGCGCTGTTGCATGGCCGAGCCCTGGCCGGCCGACGCCACGAGCTTCGCGGCGCGCTGCAAGGAGGGCGGGGCGCGCATGCAGCTGGTGGGGCAGGAATTGTTGCGGCTGGCGCTGGCGGTGCTGGGCGAACGCGCGGCCTTGCAGAAAAAAATCCTTGCGCTGAAAGCTTTTCCTGACGCCGCGGCCGACATGTCGGCGCAAATCGAAGCCCTGGTCGGGCGCGATTTCCTGCAACTGCCATATGAGCGCCTGCAGCATTTGCCGCGCTACCTCAAGGCGATCGCGGTGCGCCTGGACAAATTGCGCAACGATCCGGCGCGCGACGCGCGCGCGCTGCAGGAGTGGAAAGCGCTCGCCACGCCCTATGAACGCGAACGCGTAGCACGCGCGCGGGCCGGCGTATTCGACGCGCAACTGGACGAATTCCGCTGGTTGCTGGAAGAATTGCGGGTGCAGCTGTTCGCGCAGGAATTACGCACACCGGTGCCGGTGTCGGCCAAACGCCTGCAAAAAATCTGGGAATCGCGCCAGCGCGGCTGAGGTGCGGCGCCGGCGGACATACTGGCTGGCGTGGCGGCCGGCCTGGGAGATGGTTAATGGGATTCGGGCTGTATATCGTCGGCGATGAAATTTTGTCGGGCCGGCGCAACGACAGGCATTTCGCCAAGGTGCGCGAAATTCTGGCCGTGCGCGGGCTCATGCTGGATTGGGTGCATTACCTGGGCGATCACACCGAACGTCAGGCACAGGCGCTGCGCGCCAGCCTTGCCGGCTCGGACATCGTGTTTTCCTGCGGCGGCATAGGCGCCACGCCGGACGATCACACGCGCCAGGCCGCGGCCGCCGCGCTGGGGGTGGAACTTGAACTGCATCCCGAAGCCGAACTGGAAATCCGCGCCCGCTTTGGCGACAGGATCAACCCGCAGCGGCTGCAGCTGGGGGTGTTTCCGCGCGGCAGCCGCATCATTCCCAACCCCTATAACCGCATACCCGGCTTTTCCGTCGCCGACCATCATTTCGTGCCGGGTTTCCCGGAAATGGCCTGGCCCATGCTGGA
>JAEUNN010000172.1 GCA_016791085.1 Rhodocyclaceae bacterium
AGCCTGTTTGTTCTCAGGCCGGGCGCAATTGGCGCAGGCAATGTGCGGAAAGTTCGCCCACGGCGACTTTGGTGGCTGCGCTGTCGCGGCGGGCCTGATACTCGGCGACGCCTTCCTTGAGTCCGCGTTCGCCCAGCACGATCCGATGCGGCACGCCTATCAATTCCCAGTCGGCAAACATGACGCCCGGGCGCTCGTCGCGGTCGTCCAGCAGCACGTCGACGCCGGCCGCGGCAAGTTCCGCGTAAAGCTTATCGGCAAGTTCGCGCACGGCTTGAGATTTGCGATAGCCGAGCGGCAATATCACCAGTTCGAAGGGGGCGATTTGCTGCGGCCAGATGATGCCGCGCTCGTCGTGATTCTGTTCGATCGCGGCGCCGACCAGGCGCGTGACGCCTATGCCGTAGCAACCCATCACCATGGGGCGCGGCTTGCCGTTATCGTCCAGGTAATGGCAGTTCATTGCCTCGGAATATTTCGTGCCGAGGAAAAATACGTGGCCGACTTCGATGCCGCGCTGTATGGCCAGCGTGCCGGCTCCGTCCGGCGAAGGGTCGCCGGCCAGCACATTGCGCAGGTCGGCGACCAGTTCCGGTTCCGCCATGTCGCGCCCCCAGTTGGCGCCGCTGTAGTGGAAATTTTCTGCGTTGGCGCCGGTCACGAAATCCGCCATGTTGGCTACCGTGCGGTCGGCGACCACGCGCACCCGACCACGCAGGCCGATCGGCCCCAGGTAGCCCGGCTGGCAGCCGAAATGGGTCAGAATTTCGGCATCCGTGGCGAAACGGAATCCACCCGCCAGGCCGTCCAGCTTGCGCGCCTTGACTTCGTTCAACTCATGGTCGCCGCGCAGCAGCAGCAGCCATATTTGCGCACCTTGCTCGTGCTCCGTGGCGACTACGATGGACTTCACGGTACGTTCGAGCGGCAGGCCGAGCAAAGCGGCGACGTCTTCGCAGCGCGTGGTGGCCGGCGTGGCGACCTGAACGAGCGGCTGTGCAGCCGGAGCGCGGCCGGCGATGAGCGGCAACGCCTCGGCCAGTTCGATATTGGCGGCGTAGTCGGAAGTTGGACAGTAGGCGATCAAATCTTCGCCGGTGTCGGCAATGACCTGAAATTCATGCGACAGCGAGCCGCCGATGTTGCCGGTATCGGCGCGCACGGCGCGAAATTTCAGGCCGAGGCGGCGGAAAATTTCGCAATAGGCGTCGTACATCGCGGCGTAGCTCTGGCGCGCGCCGGCTTCGTCGCGATCGAAGGAATAGGCATCCTTCATGGTGAATTCGCGTCCGCGCATGACTCCGAAACGCGGGCGGCGTTCGTCGCGGAACTTGGTCTGGATGTGATAGAAATTTTTCGGCAGCTGCCGGTAACTCTGGATTTCCCCGCGGGCGATATCGGTAATTACTTCCTCCGAGGTCGGCTGGATCACGAAATCGCGCTCGTGGCGGTCTTTCACGCGCAGAAGTTCGGCACCCATCTGGTCCCAACGGCCGGTTTCGCGCCAAAGTTCGGCCGGCTGCACCAGCGGCATGAGCAGTTCGATGGCGCCGGCGCGGTTCATTTCGGCGCGGATGATCGCTTCTATCCTGCGTATCACGCGCAGGCCCATGGGCATGTAGCTATATATCCCGCCTGCCAGCTTGCGGATCATGCCGGCGCGCACCATGAGCTTGTGCGAGGCGATTTCCGCGTCGGCGGGCGCTTCCTTGAGCGTTGCGATGTGAAATTTCGAGGCGAGCATGGCGTGGCGGCGAACGGAAAGTAAAGGTCTGCGATGCGGCCGCGCATTGTAACGCAGCGGCCCGGGAGGCCGCGGCCGGGGAACTAGCAATGCGGCGCACAATAGTGGAAAATCACGTGTAACGATTTTTTGCGATTGGAATGAATCATGCTCGATCGGGATGGTTATCGCCCGAACGTGGGCATCATTCTGGTGAATGCACGCAACGAGGTATTCTGGGGCAAGCGCATCCGCGAACACTCCTGGCAGTTCCCGCAGGGCGGCATCAAGTCCGGCGAATCGCCCGAGCAGGCAATGTTTCGCGAGTTGCAGGAAGAAACCGGATTGCGTCCGGAACACGTCAAGGTCCTTGGCCGTACGCGCGGCTGGCTGCGCTATGACGTGCCGCGCCAGTGGGTCAAGCGGGAGTGGCGCAATACCTATCGGGGGCAGAAACAGATTTGGTTCCTGCTGCGCCTGGTCGGACGCGACTGCGATGTGTGCCTGCGCGCCAGCGACCATCCGGAATTCGACGCTTGGCGCTGGTCGTTCTACTGGGTGCCGCTGGAAGCGGTGATCGAATTCAAGCGCGACGTGTATCAGCGCGCGCTCATTGAACTTGCGCGCGTACTGTTCCGCTCGCCGCTCGATCGCGTGCCCAAGTGGCCGCGCATTTGCGCGGTGGATGTGGATGTCGAGCAGCTCGCTCCGTCCGATGCCGCCGCGTCGCCGCTGTATTCGGGCCCCGCGGCCGGAAAATAGGCGTTCCGGCAATTTCCGGGCTGGCCGCTTGCGCGGCCGGTGCTTTCCGCACCGCTGATGCCGGTCATGGCGGCCCGGCCGGCCCGCCACGAAGCCATATGTTCCCGTCAATTTTTCGCATGCTTCAATACTAAGGGACTAAAGACCCTGGGGTGTCGGCGGCCCCGCGCCACGCCGGATTATTTCCATGCCGGGCCAAGCATTTCCAAATATTCAAGGCACTGGCGGGCTTGCCAAACGCGATCTACATTTCATGGTACTGACACGCCGACGGCCAGGCAGCTTGCGGCCGGACCGTATGGCGTGACAGGCCAGACGCCGCAGCGCCTGGGCCCTGGCGAAAATAATGGAAAAATGGCGCAAATAACCTGAATGTACTTTGCGAGTGGAGATTCCAACGATGGACCGTGAGCGTTACAACACCATACCCCAAGTAAAACTTAGCGCTGATGCCAGCTACACCCTGCCAGACGCGCTGCTGCCCCTGCGCGTGCGTGCGGATTCCCCCGCTATCGAGGTCATGACCGATCTGCGGCGCATCCCGGCCGCCACGGTAGGTCCGGACGTGAATATCGAGGAAGCGCACCGGGCCATGATCATACGCGGCGTGCGTCTGCTGCTCGTGACCGATAGCCAGCGCCACGTGATGGGATTGTTGACTGCCGCCGACCTGCTGGGCGAACGTCCTGTGCGTTCGGCTCAGGAACGTGGCATCAAGCGCAGCGAACTGGCGGTGCGCGACATCATGACCGGTGCCGGCGAAATCGACGCGATTTCCCTGTCCGACGTGCTGCATGCGGAAGTCGGTCACGTCGTTGCAACGCTCAAGTCGAACGGCCGCCAGCACGCTCTGGTGGTCGATGAGGACGTCACCGGCCAGCAAATGATACGCGGCATCTTTTCCGCTTCGCAAATTGCCCGCCAGGTGGGCATACCGCTGCAAACCACCGAAGTTGCCCGCACCTTCGCCGAAATCGAAGCGGCGATCGGGCGCTGATCCCGAAATTCCGGAGCCCTATTGCGCTCCGGAATGCTCAGGCTTAAACTAAGTCTAAGGTTTATACTTTGTCTGTCCGCCGCCCTCCGAGGGCGGCGGACGTTTTGTTCGTCGCCCATACACAGGAGAGTGCCATGTCCCTCAAGGGAACCAAAACCGAGGAGAACCTCAAGGCCGCATTCGCAGGCGAATCGCAGGCCAATCGCCGCTATCTGTATTTCGCGGCCAAGGCGGACGTCGAAGGTTACAACGACGTGTCCGCGGTATTCCGTTCCACGGCGGAAGGCGAAACCGGCCATGCCCACGGCCATCTGGAATATCTGGAACAGGTAGGCGATCCGGCCACCGGCCTGCCCATCGGTGCCACGCGGGAAAACCTCAAGGCCGCCATTGCCGGCGAAACCCACGAGTACACCGACATGTACCCGGGTATGGCGAAAGCCGCGCGCGAAGAAGGATTCGACGAAATCGCCGACTGGTTCGAAACCCTGGCCAAGGCCGAGCGTTCGCACGCCAATCGTTTCCAGAAGGCCCTGGACGCGCTGGCCGACTGATCGACCCTAGCGCCCGCGGTCGTGCGCGACCGCGAACGCGACGGCAGGTTGCGCCGCGCGCATCCTGCCGCCCTGTGCCCATCGCCGGAGCCCCGACATGACTATGCGAGAAGGCAGCCTGGAACCACCCAAGCGCCATCCCGTGGACTGGAAAGATGCGTCGTTCTACGACGAGGACAAACTCAACGCGGAACTGCATCGGGTGTTCGACATCTGCCACGGTTGCCGGCGCTGCGTAAATCTGTGCAATGCCTTTCCACGCCTGTTCGACCTCGTCGACAACGGTCCGACCGGCGAAATGGACGGCGTACCCACCGAAAAGTACGGCGAAGTGGTAGATCAGTGCTACCTCTGCGACATGTGCTTCATGACCAAATGTCCGTACGTGCCGCCGCACCCCTGGAATCTGGATTTTCCGCACCTCATGCTGCGCGCCAAGGCGGTCAAGTTCCGCAAGGGGCAGGTAAGGCTGCGCGACAAGTTGCTCACCAGTACCGACGCGCTGGGCAAGTTGTCGGCGATACCTGTGGTGGCGCAAACCGTGAATTTCATGAACCGCCAGCCGCTCGCGCGCAAGGCGCTGCAAAGTGTGCTGGGGGTGCATAAAGACCGCGAACTGCCACCCTACAGCCCCGCCAAGTTTCGCTCCGGCGCGGGTCCGCGCCAGGATTTTCCGGTGCGCGACGGCCAGCGCACGCCGGGCAAGGTGGCAATTTTTTCGACCTGCTACATCAATTACAACGAGCCCGGCATAGGTCGCGACCTCGTCAAACTGCTGGAGCACAACGAAGTGCCGGCCGTGCTGGCGCAGAAAGAAGCTTGCTGCGGCATGCCCAAACTGGAGTTGGGCGATCTGGAAAGCGTCGAGCGGCTGAAAGACATCAACATTCCGCAACTGGTCCGCCTGGCGCGCGAGGGCTATGCCATCCTGACGCCCGTGCCGTCCTGCACCCTCATGTACAAGGCCGAACTGCCGCTGCTATTTCCCGGCGACGCGGATGTCCAGGCGGTGGCGCAGGCGATGTTCGAGCCGTTCGAATATTTCGTGCTGCGCCACAAGGACGGTTTGCTCAAGACCGATTTCAAACGCGAGCTTGGCAAGGTGTCCTACCACATACCCTGTCACGGGCGCGTACAGAACATAGGGCAGAAAACCCGGGAAATGCTGCAGATGGTGCCCGGTACCAAGGTTACGACGGTGGAACGTTGTGCCGGCCACGACGGCACCTGGGGCGTGAAACAGGAATATTTCGCCATGTCGATGAAAATCGGCAAGCCGGTATTCAAACAGATGCAGGCGCCCGGGCCGGATTTCGTAAGTTCCGACTGCCCCATCGCGGGACGTCACATCATGCAGGGTATTCGCGAAAACCACGGCGCCTCCGGCGCGACCAAGGCGCACCCGATTTTGCTGTTGTGCATGGCCTACGGTCTGGAGTGAAACATGGCGGTAAGCCGCGAAAGTCTGATGAGCCTGGAGCAATACGCGCGCGAGCGCAAGGCATTCCGAGCGCGTGTGCTGGCGCACAAAAAAAACCGCAGCCTCGCACTGGGGCCCAATCTCACGCTGGCCTTTGAAGATGAATTGACGGTGCGCTACCAGATACAGGAAATGCTGCGCATCGAGCGCATTTTCGAAGAGGCCGGTATCGCCGAAGAATTGTCAGCCTACAACCCGCTCGTACCGGATGGCGGCAATCTCAAGGCGACCATGATGATCGAATTCACGGAAGTCGAGGAAAGGCGCCTCTGGCTCGCCCGCCTCAAAGGCGTGGAAGAGCGCATCTGGATGCAGGTGGAGGG
>JAEUNN010000245.1 GCA_016791085.1 Rhodocyclaceae bacterium
ATCTGGTAGGCAATGCCCGGACGGTCCGGCACGCCCAGCACGGTAAGCTTGGCTTCGTCGCGATTAAACGCGATTCCCGAAATGATCGGCTGTTCCATCTTGATGTCATCCTCGAAAGTGATCAGCGTGCCCGGGCCTTCCTTGCCCTCTTCTTCAAAGCTGGAAAGCACGCGCAATCGAACTTTGTACTTGCCGGCAAACTCGACCGACCGGATTTGCAGCACCTTCGACCCCAGGCTGGCCATTTCCAGCATTTCTTCGAAAGTTACGCTATCCAGACGGCGCGCTTCCGGCACGATGCGCGGATCGGTCGTGTAGACGCCGTCCACGTCCGTGTATATCTGGCACTCGTCGGCTTTAAGCGCCGCGGCGAGTGCGACACCGGTGGTATCCGAACCGCCGCGTCCCAGTGTGGTGATATTGCCTCCCTCGTCCACACCCTGGAAGCCGGCGACCACCACCACGTTGCCCGCATCCAGGTCGGAACGTATGTGGTTTTCGTCTATCGCCAGGATGCGCGCCTTGGTGAATGCGCTGTCGGTCAGCACGCGCACCTGGGCGCCGGTATAGCTGCGCGCTTTCTGTCCCAGCTCGTGCAGCGCGATGCTAAGCAAGCCTATGGTCACCTGCTCGCCCGTGGCGGCTATCACGTCCAGTTCGCGCGGGTCGGGATTGGTCGAAATCTGTTTCGCCAGGCCGAGCAGACGATTGGTTTCGCCGCTCATCGCGGACACCACGACGACCACCTGGTGACCCTTTGCCTGCCAGCGCGCCACGCGCCGCGCGACTTCCTTGATGCGTTCGGGGTTGGCCACCGAAGTGCCGCCGTATTTTTGTACGATCAGAGCCATGGGGCGATTCCGGGGTTGGGAAAAGCCCGGGATTGTAGCCCAACTACAGTCGCGCGTGCATGCGCGCACGCGCCCGCAAGACTCCTGGCGAGCCCGACAGACCCGACTCCATCCATGGCTTGGATACACCTTTTGCGTAGGGGTTTTCCTGCAAGCTCTTTGGATTTGTATGTGAGAAAAATATTGCTCTATACTTGGAGCCGGGTATTACTTTCGTCGTACCCAGAAGATGCGGTGGCACCGCGCAGGCGCCGCAATGACGACACTCGACTAGGAAGGCAAAACCATGAAAGCTGCAGAGAAAATAGATGCCCGCGAGATCCGGCGCAAGCTGGGCCTGAATCAATCCCAATTCTGGTCCAAGGTAGGCGTAACCCAGAGTGGCGGTTCGCGCTACGAGTCCGGCCGCAGCATGCCTCGCCCGGTACAATCGCTATTGCGTCTGGTGCATGTCGAACAAATCGACATCAACAAGATCAAGCGCGAAGATTGGGAAATCGTCGAATATCTGAAAAGCCACGAACCGGAATTGTTCAAGCGCCTCAAAAAGGACGCGCGCGCCAAGCCAAAAAAGGGCTAATCCATGCTCGCGGCGTATCCGCGCAACGGGGGGGGAGGCGGGTGTCCGGCGCGGCCGGCGGGTGGCCCGAACGCGAGCAGTCCTATCGACCCGGTTCAAGGAAATTAGAAGTTCGTCCAGACATTCTGTATTCAGCGTTCTGCAATCTCAAGGGCTGACATGTACTGTCAGCCCTTTTTCATGCAGGCGCGCCGCGATGGCCTGCAATTCCGC
>JAEUNN010000248.1 GCA_016791085.1 Rhodocyclaceae bacterium
GCGTGGCCTGCGCCGCAGGATTTCGCGTTTTCGAAGTGGATTGCGCCCCGGCCTGTACGGAAAGGGCGCGCGCGCGCCCGCCCGGGACGGCGTGGAGCCGGACATGCGGCCTGAGGACGCCGGCGCAGCGTGCGTGTTGCGGGCGTGACCGACGCCGCGCCAAGTCTGGCCGTGCCGGGCGAAAAGTTTTCCGGCGCGCCGGGGCAGTGGCTCGCGCGCGCGCCGGGCGGTCTACTCATGCCGTGGGGCGCGCTGGTGCAGGGGCTGGGCCGGCCGCTGCAGTGACCGGCGTGTGCAAACGCACTGCAGCGGCGCAGGGCGCATAAGCCGAAGGCGCCGGGCGCCGTATGGTGCGCCCGAATCGCCACCTGGGGCGGATCGCGCGGCGCTTTTCCGCGCCAGGAATTGCCACGGTCGGCGCAAGCGGGAAAGGAACCGGCACTGGCGCCGGGCCGGGCCTTGCGTTGCGCCGCCATGTCGGGCGGCCCCGTAAATTTACCGGCTGCCAGCGCACGGCCCGCGGCGGGCCGGATTTGCGCCGGGCTATTTTTTGCTGTCGGCTTCGGCCGCGGATTTCTGCATGGCCGTGCGCATGTCGCCCAGCATGGGGCCTACCCGCGACTGCATCGCGGCGGCGGACTTTTGCAGGACACCCGGCATTTTTTCTATGAATGCCTTGCCTGCCGGGCTGCGATAAAAGGCCAGCATGGCGTTGATGTCGTCCTGCGTGAATGCTTCCTGGTAAATCTGGACATAGGTCGGCTTCACCTTGGCCCAGGACAGTTCTTCACGGACCTTGGCCATGATGCGCAGAGGCTCGGCTTCGGCCTTGCGGCGCTGTTCTTCTGTAAGCTGTTTGCCGGCCAGCAGTTGCGCCATGCCCTGGCGCACGCCCTGTTCTATGCTGTTCGCGACGGAAGCCGGTACCTGATCGGTTTTGGTGGCTTTGAGCAGATTTTCTATCGATTCCGCGCTGGGCGGTGCGGCGGCGGCGCTTGCGGCGAAACTTGCCAGAGCCATGGCGGCGTAAGCTTTGTACATACTGGATTCCCTGAAAAAGTAAGGTCGAACCTTTGCTGCGGCGGCGGTCCGGGCGCCGCGACGGACGCCAGGCGCAAGTGTACGCGGATTGTGCCGGCTGGCTGGCGCCTGGCCGGCCGGCGCAGTGCAAAGTGCGTAATGTGTCATGTCTGGCGCATCGCCGCAGGCCGCCGCCCTGCAGGAACAGGATGGCGCGGCGGCCGTGCGGCGCCTGCCCGGCGTTTCAGTCCGGTGTTCTGCCGGCATCCAGCCAAAGCTTGGCCCAGTCCAGGGCCTGTTCCAGATTGTGCGCGGCCGCCTCCGACAAGGCTTCGCCCAATTCGAAGCGCTCGCCGCGTATGGCGAGCAGCCAGGCCGGCGGCGCGGGGCCGCCCAGCACCGTTTCATAGACGTGCAGCAGCGATTGCGGCGACATGCTGTGGGTGGAAAAACTTTTGTCGCGCGCCGCCGCGAGCGGGCGCACGCAAAACCCCGCCGGCGCACCCTGCTGCGCATCCGCCAGCGCCGGCTCGAGCGCGGCATCGACGAACAGGAGGCGCGTGCGGCCGCGCAAATCCAGCGCGTGCTCGACCTGCAACTGGAAATCGGTCAGACATTCCACGCCGGGCAGATCGAGCGCCTCGATCCGCTCGGCGAACAGCGGCCCCAGCGCGTCGTCGCCGCGGCCGGGGTTGCCCCAGGCGAACACCAGCGTGGCC
>JAEUNN010000293.1 GCA_016791085.1 Rhodocyclaceae bacterium
CGCCTGTTCGGCAAATAGCGACAGCACGTCGTCGGCCAGTTTGTCGATGTCGAATTCGATATTTTCGAGTTGCAGGCGCCCGGCTTCGATTTTCGACAGGTCGAGAATATCGTTGATGACCGACAACAGCGCCGCCGCCGAAGCGTGGGCGGTTTCCGCATGGCGGCGCTGCTCGGCATCGAGCCGGCTTTCCAGCAGCAGTTCGGTCATGCCCAGCACGCCATTCATGGGTGTGCGGATTTCGTGGCTCATATTGGCAAGGAACTGGCTTTTGGCGCGGTTGGCGGCTTCCGCCTGTTCCTTGGCCTGGCGCAGTTCCACCGTGCGCTGCGTGACCTGGCGCTCGAGTTCGTCGCGGTAGGCGTTGAGGTGCAGGTCGCGCGTCTGCAATTGCGCCAGCATGTGATTGAGGCGGTCGGTGAGCAACCACACCTCGTCGCGCGCGGCCGGCTGCTCGACGCGCAGGGAATAATCCTGCGCCGCGGTGACGCCGTCTATGGCCTGGGCGAGCTTCTGTACCGGCACCACCAGCGCGCGCACGAAGCGGAACGCCAGCCAGGCCACCAGCGCCATCACGGCAACCGTGCCGGCGGCCAGTGTCAAGGCCTGCAGCGCAGTGCGCTTCCAGGCGTCGCGCAGATCGAGTTGCAGGCGCAATTCGCCGATGATCGCGCCGTGCTGACGAATTTGCCGGGTGTAGCGGGCGTCCTTGCCCGGCCACAGCGGAATATCGACCCCGTCGCGGCCCAGGCGCGCCGCGTCCAGGCGCGACGGCAGGCTGCTTGCATCCTCCGGAGTGCGCGCGTAATGCGCCAGCAATTCCCCGTCGCGGCGATACAGGCCGGCGGCGCGTACAAGTTTCTGACCGGACAGGCTGGACAGGCTGGTGCCGGCATCGCCGGCATCGGCGGCCGCCAGCGCCGTACGGCTATCCACGCTCAATACCTGTGCGAGCGGAGCGATCTGCTGCACGACGGATTCGCGCAGGTGCGCTATCTCGAATGCCGCGATGAGCAGCACGAGCGTCAGCAGGCCGGTGCCCACGGCCGCGAACAGCGCGCGCTTCAGGCGCGCCGTCACAGGCTGGAATTCGCTGCTTAACATGCGGATCTCCGTCGCGCCGCCGCGCCGCCGCGCCCTGCCGGCACGGTCGGCACAGCGCCTCCCCAAGCACCGGCACGTCTGTCCGGTACGGTCCACTGGTTTTGATTTGCTGCGCGCCGCTTGCACCCGGCTTTCCCGTGCTGCGCGGTGCGGCGGGCCGGAGCAACGGCGTTGGTCGCGCCTTGCATGCGATGCGCTCCCGGCGCGGTGCCGCATTTTACCGCAATGCCGCCTGCCGGCCTTGCCCGGGCACGTCCGATGCCGTTCAGCGCCCCATGGCGTGACCTTCGCGGCGCGGATCGGCGGCGCCGCTCCAGCCTTGCGGCGTGCGCAGGATGAGCGCCAGTCCGCTCGTCATGGGCCCCAGCTCCAGTCTGTGACCGCGGCGGCTGAGCGCAGTCTTCAATTCTTCCGGCGCCCCCTGCTCGAGTTCCGTGGCGCCATTGCGATTGCCGAAGTGCGCCGCGGACACGATACTGCCGGCCGGGCCGGCGCCATCCACCACGGCCGCGACCGCCTGTGCCACATAGCCGATGATGCGCGTGCCGCCCGGCGAGCCAAGTACGGCCAGCAGGCGCCCGTCGCGGTCGAACAGCAGGGTGGGCGCCATCGACGATAGCGGCCGTTTGCCCGGCTCGACACGATTCGCGGCGAGGCGGCCGTCGCGCAAGGGCTCAGTGCTGAAATCGGTGAGCTGGTTATTGAGCAGGAAGCCGGCCACCATGATGCGGCTGCCGAAGGCGTCTTCGATCGAACTGGTCAGCGCCACGGCGTTGCCGCGCGCATCGACGATGGACAGGTGGGTGGTCGCCGGCAGTTCTTCGCCCGGCGGCATTGCTGTGCGGCCCAGGCCCGAGGCGGCCGGGCCGGGTTCGAGATTGTCGCCTATGGTGTTGCTCCGGCGCGCCAGGTAGGGTGCCGCGAGCAGGCGATCGAGCGGCAGGTACTGGAAATCCGGGTCGCCCAGCCAGGCGTCGCGGTCGGCGAAAGCCAGCCGGCTGGCCGCGGCAAAACGATGCACGAAGCGCTCGCCCTGCGCCGGATCGGGCGCGAAGCGCTGCAGCATGCCCAAAATCTGCAACACCGTCACGGCCCCCGACGAAGGCGGCGGCATGCCGCACACACGCACGTCCCGGTAGTTGCCGCACAGCGCGCTGCGGCGCTGCGCCCGGTAGGCGATGAAATCCGCCGCGGCGAGGTCGCCGGGGCGCCGGTCGGCGCGGACTGCCGCCACGATGGCGCGCGCAAGTCCGGACGCATGGTCGGGCGCCATGAGCGCCGCCGCCCCGTCCGCCGCAAGCGCGCGCAGCGTGGCGGCCAGAGCCGGGTTGACAAGCCGCGCACCGGCCGCCACGGGATGACCGGCGGCGTCATAAAAATAGCTGCGTGCACTGGGCGAGGCGCGCAAATCCGGATCTTCCGCAACCAGTTGGGCGAGCCGCGGCGAAACCACGAATCCTTCTTCGGCCAGGTCTATGGCCGGCTCGAACAGGCGTGGCCAGGGCAGGCAGCCGTGCGCGCGGTGCGCCATTTCCAACATGGGGATCAGGCCGGGCACGCCCACGGACAGGCCGCTGGCGATGCGTTCGCGGCGGGGAAGCGGGCGGCCGTGTTCGAGAAACCGGTCCAGACGCGCGGCGGCCGGGGCTGTTTCGCGGCCGTCGTAAGCATCCGCGCGCTGTTTGCGCGCCGCGTAATGGAGCAGGAAACCGCCGCCACCTATGCCCGACGACTGGGGCTCGACCAGGCCCAGCACCAATTGCGCGGCGATCGCCGCGTCGATCGCGCAGCCGCCCGCCTGCAGCACCGCATCGGCGGCGCGGGTCGCATGGGCGTTGGCGCTTACGACCATTTGCCGACCGCCCTCGGCTACCGCCACGCTGCGGGCGCGCGGCCCTGCCGGCTCGGGCTCGGCCGTGGATGCGGCGGCGGCCGCCAGGCTGGCGCCAAACAGCCAAACCGCGAGTAATGGCGCGAAAGTTCCGGCAGGCAGCCACGGCAGCAGGCAGCGCCGGCGCGCGTGGCGCGCGATGAAGCCATACAAGAGCCGTGCGCAGCGCGCGACGACGGCTCGCGCGCGGCTGCCGGGCCGGCATGCAAGCACCTGCCGCGGCTGCGTCATGGCGCAGTCAGGCGCGGGCACTTCTGGCCGCCACGTTGCGGCTTCAAAGCGGAGCGCCGTCTATGTGCCCAAGTTCCGACTTGGCGGCGCGGCGCCGACGCAATTCGGCGGCAAGTTCTTCGTCTATCACGCCGCTTTCGAACACCCGCGCATACTGTGCCGGATCCAGTGCCCCGCGCCCTTGCTGGCTGAGCCGGTACGCAAGCACGCGCGCGGCTTCGAATTCGGTGGCCGCGAGGTGCAGGCTGTCGTCCTTGTTGCGCACCCAATTGCCGGGGTTGGCGCCCATTTCCGACGCCAAAGCTTCCCACAAGGCGGTTTGCGGGTCTGCCGCATCGCGCTGCGGAAAGCGCACGACGCCCACGCTGCGGCGGTGCGCTTCGTCCCAAGGTTTGGCCAGTGCTTCGAGCGGGGTGCGCGCTTCATCGAGATAGGCGATCCAGTAGAGGCGGAAAGCTATATCCGCGCGCGCCTGGCGCGCGCGCCAATCGTCGCTCAGATGCCGGTCGGGCGGGTTAAGTCCGGGCCGGTGATTATCGTCGACAAACGGCACCATGGTGAATTTTCCCAGCACCCCGCCGGCCTCCACCACGCCGGTCCAATAAGACTGCACAGCCGTGCTCGAATGCACGACATGCAAGGTCTGTTTGACCACATGGGCATACATCGCGGCGGCTTTGAGCGGCCCGACGCGGGCCGTGAGTGCGCGCAGGAACACGCCCTGCTCCGCCACCAGATGACCGCCGCGCGTATCGCCCAGCGCCCCCGAGAACGGCAGGTGCGCGCCGGCGGATTTGGCGGCCGCGTCGAGCACGGCCAGAAACAGCCTGTGGTTGTCGGCCGGCGCAGCCGGATCGTTGATGGCGAGAAAATCCACGCGCGCCCCGGCCGCGGTCCGGAACGCCAGCATCAGGCCCAGAAAATCCGGATTGGACTCAGCATGCGGGCAACCCAGCCCGGTCGATAGCCGGCCCAGGCCCAGGTGCCTGGCGCCGGCCTGGAACAGTCCCACGCCGTCAAGTTCGACCGGCAGGCTGGCGTCGATTTCCAGCCGGACCAGGCTGCCCGCGACGCGATACTGGTGCGCGACGCGGTCCGTCACCTTCAGATCGGGATGTTGCTGCAGCAGGGTTTGCTGCATGTCCGCAATTTCCGCCACGTGTTCCGCTATTTCAGGCAGGCGCGCCGCGTCCAGGCGCGCCGCGGCGCGCCTGTCATCTGATTCCGCCATGATTCCGGCCCTCGGATTGGTGCACCGCGACAGCGGCGCCACCTCTCCAGAGTAGTCGCACTCCGGCGGAAACGACAGCCAGGCGCGCCGCTACGGCCTGCTGCGCGACGCGTGGCGCAAGTCAGGCGCGCGCCTCAGCGGCCGCGGTAATAGCGGTAGTCATGATCACCGCGATAGTGGTCGCGATCGCGATGGTAGTGGTGGTGGTGTCCGCGATGCTGCCGGTAGCCGACCGGGTCGGCCGGCACGACGACACAGGCGGAAAGTACGCCCGCACTAAGCACGAGCGCTAGCAGCAGCTTGATGGATTTCATGAATGGCAACTCCGGCGTTGGGTTGGACTTACTCACCCATAACGCCTTGCACGGAGCTTGCGCGCACCGTTCTTACAAACTGCAACCAATCCGCAGGCGCGCAAGCAGCGGCGGGCAAGGGGTAAACATGGCCGGTGCCACGCCGCATCGGCACTGCGGCTGCGGCGCCGGACCCGGCTGCCGCCCGCGTCAGGGCAGCGCGTCCAGGCCGCTCAGCCCCACCCACAGGCCCAGCACGAGTATCACTGCGCCGGACAGGTAGGGCGCGCGCCGGGCGATTGCGCCGATACCGCTCCAGCGCCGTTCGGCATGGCGCACCGACCAGGCCGCCAGCGTTCCGGACGCCACCAGCGTAGCCGCAAGCCCGATGCTGAAACACAGCACGATGCCTGCGCCCAGGGCGATCTCGCGCACCTGCAGACACAGCAACAACACGCTGATTGCGGCCGGACACGGGATCAGTCCGGCGGTAAGCCCGAACAGCACGATCTGGCCGGTGCTCACTTCACGATTGGCGAAGCGCCTGCGTATGTCGTTGGCGTGGGCGAGCTCGTGCGGATCCTGGTATCCCGGCGCGGCCAAATCCATGCCGTCGTAGTCGGGCAGAACATGGCGCGCATCCGCACCGACGAATTCGAGGTCGTAGTCGTGGCCGTGGTCGCCGTGCGTGAAATGCAGGCGCAGGATGAATTCGTGCGGTTCCGGCACGCTCAGCGTGGTGATGAATCCGGCGCCTTGGCGTTCAAACGCAAATTCCGTGCGCACACCGTCACACCGCTCTGTCGTGAGGCGCAGATCGCGGGCTTCCACGCCGTGCAGCAATCCCGGCGTGAGCGCATCGACCAAACAGTGCGCCGCGCCGGCAGCGCCGGCAAAACGCAGGCCCAGCTTGCCGTGGCCGGTGTCCAGCACGCGCCCCAGTACGGGGTCCGCAGCCGCGTCGTGCGCGTGATGGTGGCCGCAAGCGTGGCCGTGCGCGGCATCATGAGCATGCCCTTCATAGGCGGCGGCCAGGCGCAATTGGCGACGCGTGCGCCAGATCATCCATGCGCCGACGGCCAGCATGAGGCCGGCCGACAGGAGCTGAAAATACGCTTCCGTGCCGGCCGGGTCGGTGCGCGTACCGGCATACAGTCCGGCCAGCGCGACCACCCACACCAGGGCGGTGTGCGACAGGGTTGCCGCGAGGCCCAGCAATACGGCCTGCAGCATGCTGCCGCGCACGGCCACGATGAACGCGGCCATCAGGGTTTTCGAATGCCCGGGTTCCAGGCCATGCAGCGCACCGAGCAAAATCGCGCTCGGCATGAACAGCCAGGCATTGCCCTGGCGCAACATTTCGGCGAAGTCCTGCATCAAGCTAGATCCGCAATATCAAGGCCTGCCGCCAGGCCGGCGTGCTGCCCGCCGGGCCGCAACGGTCCACGCGCGCGCTCTGGTCCGGTCACTCCGCGCCGTCGAACAGGTCGCGCGTGGCGCCGGCCTTGCGGCGCGCCGCAACAGGTTTGGCGGGCAGGCGCAAGTGCGGCGGCAATAGTTCGGCGACCGGTGCAAAACTGCGCCTGTGTATGGGGCTCACCCCGTACGCGCGCAAGGCCGCCAGATGCAGGGCGGTCGGATAGCCTTTGTGCCCGGCTATGCCGTAGGCCGGATAAAGCCGGTCCAGTTCCAGCATGTGCGCATCGCGCGCGGTTTTGGCCAGGATGGATGCCGCGGAAATCGACGCTTCGGTGGCATCGCCGCGCACGATGGCGCGCGCCGGCAGATCCAGCGGCGGCACGCGGTTGCCGTCTATGAGCGCCAGTTCGGGCCGCGGCGACAAGGCCGCCACGGCGCGCTGCATCGCCAGCATGCTGGCGCCCAGAATGTTCAGCGCGTCGATTTCGTCCACGCTGGCCGGTGCCACG
>JAEUNN010000456.1 GCA_016791085.1 Rhodocyclaceae bacterium
CATGAGCAGGTCGTCCACGCTGTTCGCCTGGTCCGGCGCACAAACCGCCCCGACATAGGCCACCAGGCGGTATTCGCGCGTATGCAGCGTAAACGGGGAATCGAACTGGCGCAGCAGTTTGGTGGCAGCCAGGGTTACTTGCGCGGGCGAACTCAAGGCCGGCAGCACGACCGCAAATTCGTAGCGGCTGGTGCGGCAAATCACATCTTGCTGGCGCAAGGCGCCGCGCATGCGCGAAGCCACCAGCCGCAACAACTGGCGCTGCAGGGCCTCGGGCAGACGCAACAAGGTGGCGGTGACTTCCAGGCGCAATTGCAGCAGGCCGAACAAGCCGCCGGTGGCCAGCATGTCGTCGAGCAGACTACGCAGGGCGCGGATATTGGGCAGTGCGGTGTCTTCGTCGGTGACGCCGGACTGGCGGCGTATCGACTGTTCCCAGGACGCCACGCCAAGGTCGAGCATGCTGCACAGAAACAGCATGAGGCGCGACAAGGCCGCCAGAATTTCCGCGTCTATGCGTGCCGGCGTACTTTTTCCGGCCAGCATTTCTTCCAGCACGGCGGCCTGCAGTTGCGCGCCTATGCGGGCCGGCACGTGCATCGCAACGCCGGAAGAACGCGCTTCGAGCCACGCGCCGAGCAACTTTTCCACGCCCTCCGCCTGACAGCGCAGCACTTCTTCGGACACGAAGGCATCGACCAGCCTGGCTGCCGCCGAGCCTGGCGCCACGCCCGACTGCTGGGCGACCTGCTGTGCCAGGCGCGCCAGCATGCCGTCCGCCGCGGCATCGGCGAAAGCCCGCAATGCTGCCTGTTCGGCCGGACCGATCGCGAACTGTTCCAGTCCGCTCTGCAGCAAGGCTGCACCGCCCGGCTCGAACAAGCCGCCCGTACCACCTACGGCCTGGGCGTTCACAGGTAGAACTCGCGCGGATCGATGCCGTGCGCACCGGCCGGCAGCGCGCGCACGATGCGGTAAGGCGTGTCGCCGAAGGCGATGGGATCGGTAATCAGGTCGAGCATGGGCGGAAACCGGTTGGGCGTCTTGTCCGGGCCCAGCAGCACCATGACGCGCGGCTTGAGCCGGCGCACGCGGTTCTGTTCCACCACCACGGCGACTTCACCGGTATTGAGTTCGACCAGGGTGCCAACCGGATACAGGCCTATGCACTGTATGAACTGATCGACCGTGTTTTCGCTGAACTGCTTGCCGCGGCGCGCATAGATCTGTTCGAGCGCACGCTGGTTTTCCACCGCCACGCCATAGGCACGGTGCGAGGTCATGGCGCAATAGCCATCCACGATGCCGGCCATTTCGCCGAACAGTCCCACGGCGTCACCCCTCAGGCCGAGAGGATAGCCGCTGCCATCGACGCGCTCGTGATGGCGCCGGATCACGTCCAGCACGGGTTCGGGCAGACGGCCGTCGGCTTGCAGCATGCTCAGGGTGTGTGTGACGTGCTGCTTGATCAGGCTGAATTCTTCGGTGCTCAAGCTGCCGTTTTTCTGCAGCAGCGAGGCCGGACAGCGCAATTTGCCGACGTCCTGCAGCATTCCGGCCACGCCCAGCACCTTGAGCTGTTCGCGCGGCAGCCCCAGATGCCGCCCGAACACCATGATATGTATGGCCACATCCAGGGCATGGTCGTAACTGTAGCGGTCGCTGCGTTTCAGGCGGGTGAGCCAGAGCAAGGCATCCGGGTTGCGTATCACGCTGCTCGCCAGGTCTTCCACGGCATGCTGCACGCGATCCACGTCGGGCGCGCGATTGGCGCGCAAATCCGTCATCAACTCGGCAACCGCGTTCTGGCCGGTATCGAATGCGCGCTCGGCGACGCGCATTTCGCGCTCGACGCTTATCCCGTCCGGATACACCGGCTGCGGGCCGGCTTTGGCGGAGGGCTCGTCCGACGCCGGCGCGGCGCTCGCTTCGCGCTCGTTGCGGCGGTGGCGCCAGCGATCCACCAGCCCCTCTATCCAGCCGCGCGGATCCAGCCGCGACACGGCCGACCCCTGCGCGGCCGGGTCGCCCGCGGACTCGCCCTCCACCGGCGCATCGGGCAAAGTTTCCATCCAGTCGCGATGGATGTTGTCGACGCGCGCGTCGTCATGCGCGGCCGCCTGGCCATTGTGGGCCGTGCGCTCGGCGCGCATCTGACGCAGCAGGTCGAAAAAACTCCCCTCGTAGGAGGGCGGGACCGGCATGGGCACGCGGCCCGGCGCCGGCGCGGGTGCGGGCGCTGCAGCGGCGGCTTTTTCGGGCAGCGCAGCGGCTGCGAACTGATCGCCCACGGAGCGGCTGCGGTCGATATAGACAAAGCGGCAGAATTTCCGCAGGTCGTCGATCTGGCTTTGCTCTTCGATCAGGAAGCCTTGCAGCAGGAATGGAGTATCCAGCCACGGACGGTCGAGTTCGAACACGAACATTCCCGTACGCAGTGAAGCAACCGCCACGATT
>JAEUNN010000460.1 GCA_016791085.1 Rhodocyclaceae bacterium
TGCACGGACCGGACGGCAAGGACTACGCGAACGAAAGCCGCTTCACGCGCCTGGTGCCGGACCGGCTGTTTGAAATCGAGCACCTGTCCGGCCATCATTTTTTTCTGACCCTGTCCTTGCATGCGGTGGATCAGGGCACCCGGGTGGATTGGCAGCAAACTTTCGATAGCGTGCAGCACTACCTGAGCATCGCCCAATTTGTCGCGGGCGCAAATCAGCAAAACCTGCAGCGCCTGGAACGCGAAGTGCTGGGCGGCTGAAGGCAGAATCCGCGCCCGATTGCGGCAAAAACGGCGGACGGGGCAACATGCCGCGTCCGTCGCCTGGATTGCGCGCGGAGCCAGCATCGCGCGCGGACCGCGCCCGAAACGCCCGCCAAGTACCCGCCACCGTTCGCCCTGAGCCTGTCGAAGGGCGCTCTCCAGGCGGGACGGGGTATTTACCCCGTGCCGAACGTTTGGTCCTTCGGGCAGAGCCGATTCGCACGCCCAGTCGCCGCAAATCGTGCCGACGGGGCAACATGCCCCGCCCGGCGCCGGCGACTTGCTCCGTCCGGGGCGGGGCGTGCCGCCTCCCGGGCGCCCGAGCCGCGCCGGCCGAAACGCGCGGCAGCGATTTCAAGTACATTGCGCATACCTCGCCACCATCGTCCGGCCCCCCGCAAACCGCCATGTGGATCGTACGCATCGCGCTGGAACGTCCCTATACGTTCATCGTGATGGCTATCGTCATGTTGCTGGCGACCCCGCTCGCGCTGTTGCGCACGCCGGTCGATGTGCTGCCGGAAATCGACATTCCGGTCGTGAGCGTGATCTGGAGCTACAACGGTCTGTCGGCGCAGCAAATGGGCGACCGCATCACGCAGTTGCACGAGCGCGCCATCACCACCACGGTCAATGACATCGAACACGTGGAATCGCAGTCGCTCGCGGGCATTGCGGTCATCAAGGTGTTTTTCCAGCCGAACGTGAACGTGCCGACCGCGATCGCGCAGGTGGTCGCGGTATCGCAGGCCATCACGCGGCAAATGCCGCCCGGCACGACGCCGCCGCTGGTCATCAAGTACACCGCTTCGTCGATACCGGTGGTGCAGATAGGCATGTCCAGCAAGGTGCTGTCGGAACAGGAACTGTACGACACCGCCATCAACGTGCTGCGCCCGCAACTGATCACGATACCCGGCGTGGCCCTGCCGTTCCCGTATGGCGGCAAGGCGCGCGTCATTTCGGTGGATATCGATCCACAGGCGCTGCTGGCCAAAGGACTTAGTTCCACCGACGTGATCAACGCCGTGGGCACGCAGAACCTCGTGCTGCCTTCGGGCACGGTCAAACTGGGCGATACGGAATATTACGTGAGCACCAATGCCTCGCCCGCCACGATA
>JAEUNN010000461.1 GCA_016791085.1 Rhodocyclaceae bacterium
CCGATGCGCTGCATGGTCATGAAATCGCGGTTGACGCTATACGCGTCGGCCCCCGACAGCGGCAGGTTTTCCAGGCCCAGTATGAGCTTGGGGTCGGGCAGTTCGCCCGCCGCCTGCGCCCGCGCGGCCGCCGATTCGTGCTCCAGCCGCTGTGCGGACAAAGTTTCGGAACGCCCGGCGGCGAGCGTCTGGGCCTCTTCGAGGCCAAGGGCGCCTGCCGCCCGGGCGCAGGCGGTGAGGACGGCACAGCACAACAGGCCGCCGGCCAGCCGGCCGGCGAACGTGACATGAAACATGGAAAGTCTCCGGAAGGTGCACGAGGCCGCGCCGGCTTTGCCGGGCGGCGCCAGGTTCGGGAGACGGTGCGCTAGCTGCGCATCACGCAGTAGGCGAGCAGGGGGGGCGGGTCGGTGCGCCGCGACGCAAAGTCAAAACCGCGCGGCGGTATGGTGGGTTCGGCCGGATCCGGCAGCACGACCAGGAGCCGCGCGCCGGCCGCCAGCGCCAGTGCCGGCGCGTCGGCCGCGCCGGTAGTTTGCTGGTCCGTGCAATGCGCGTGGCAAAGGGCCGGATTCATGTCCTCGGCACCGCCGTCACCGTGGTCGCAGGCGTGCGCACTCACCGCGAGCCGCATGAACAACAGCAGCGCGATGATCAGCCAGGCGATCGGACGTGTAGGGCGCACGCAGGCGGCAGAAAGATGGCGACATCGCAACTTAGCATGCCGGGTGGTTTGCTTCAATACGGGTACGCACGTGGTGCAGGCAGGCGGCCGCCAGTCCGCCGACACACTGGGATCGGGCCTCAGGCGCCGCGCCGGGTTGTTTACGGATCCCATTTGCTCTAGCGCCGGACGGGGAATTTTGCCCGTCCGCAACATTTTCAAGCACGGCAACATTTCCAGCCACGCTTCCCGGCCGTGGATTTCCGACCCTCGGTGCCTCGCGCGCGCCCTTCGACAGGCTCAGGGCGAACGGGGAGGGCCCCGCCGCTGATCGGCAGCCGATCCGTATTCGACGCCTCGGCGACGCCGGATAAAGTCCGCCTGCCACCCCCAAGCGCCGGGCAGGGCGTGTTGCCCCGCGGTGTTTTACAGGCGTCTCATGTCAAGCCAGGCGCGCGAACTTGCCCATAAACCCTGCGGGCCGCTACACTTGCGCCGCGTTCATGCAGGTGCAGTACTGCTGCATGGTTGTCCGGGCCGGCGCGCGGCGGGTATTCGTGCTGCGGCGCTCGCCGGGCTAGCTGAAACGGCGGCCGCGCGGTCCGGCCCTACACAAATGTGGTTTTCCCGGAGCACGAACATGACGAGCACCAAATTCCTCTGCGCGCTGATGCTGATGTTGCCGGCCGTCGCGATGGCGCAGGCCTACAAGTGCAAACAGCCCAATGGCAGCATCAGCTTTCAGGATCAGCCCTGCCAGACCGGTTCTGCCGAATCGCAGGTGAAAGTCCGCACGCCGTCCGGGCAGTCGGCGGCCGATGCGCGTTCCGGATCGTCCGCCGGGCAGCGCCAACTGAATCGCGAGCGCGATGCGGAAATGCAAAGGATGGAGGACGAAGTGCGCGAGCACAATCAGAAGGTGGTCGCCGAACAGCGCGCCGCGCGATGCAACAACGCACGGCGCAATCTGGGCGTGCTGAAAGAACAGGCGCCGGTGTTCCGCTACGACAACAACGGGGAAAAACAATACCTCGACGATTCCAACCGCCAGGCCGAAATCGAGGCCGCGCAGCGCAAGGTGTCGGAGTACTGCAGCTGAGCTGGGTGCCCCGGGCGGAAACGCCGCCTGACAAACAGTTCCGGAAACGCGCCGGGCAAAAAGCAAGCGGCTTTCTGTCGTCGCAAATGTTGCGGACGGGCCGCGGCGATACCGCGTCGGGTCAGGAATGGGCGTACGTGGAATCCCGGCGGACTTAAGCGCCGGCCCGGCCGACCTTGCGTTCCAGCAGTTGCAGCCGCTGTTCCAGTCTGGCCACGGCATCGCGGGCGTCATCGACCGCGTCGCACCATTCGCGCATGCTGGCCGGTCGTACCAGCAGATTGGCTTCGTAAGCCAGATATTCGGCGGCGTTGTCGGCCACCCGGCGCGCCAGATCGCGCTGCCAGGCCGCGACGCCCTGGCCGGTGCGCACGATGCGTTCGGCCGCCACGTCGCCCACCACGCGGCTCAGGTCTTCGGCCACGTCCCAATGCAGGTTGCGCAACACGAAGCCGAAAGTTTCGGCCAGCGCGGCGTCGCCTTCCACGCGCGCGCGGCGCAGCGCGGCTTCGCTATCCACGGCCATTTGCAGCGCGGCGTCGGGCGGCAGGCTTATGTGCACGTCGGGCGTGCCTTCGGCCGGCGTGAATACCGAGCCGTCGTCAGCGATGCAAAAAACCTGCACCAGCGGCGAACATACCAGGCGCACCTGTTTGCCCGCATGGGGCTTGAGTTTGTCGCGCAGCCCGGGGCTGTGGTCGAGCAGGTGATTGAGCGCGCCCGCCGCCACCGTGGCGGCGAACGGGCGTCGCGCGGCCGCTTCAGGCGGCTTGCTGGATTCCGCTGAGGAGCCAGCCATGGCTGCCGTCCACGGGCTTTTCGAGATGCCACACTTCTTCGAATGCCTGCGGCGGGGCTTCGGGTTCTTCGCGCAGGGTGCCGAAAAAGCGCACGCTGGCGATGTGGCGCGGCGGTTCGGTGACGATTTCGAGCAATTCCGCGTTCAGCGACATCACGTCGGTTTGCTGCGGGTGGCGCGCTTTGGCTTCGATTTCCGGCAGCAATTCGGCATGCAGCCTGGGCGTCATGTAGTGGCGCAATTCGTCCGCGTTGCCGGCGTCGTTGGCGGCCTGCAGGCGCGTGAAATTGAGCTTGGCCTGGCGCAGGAAATTATCCACGTCGAAGCCCTCGGGAATGCGCGAAGCCGGCTGCCGCGCAGCCGGGCCGGCCGTCTGCAACCTGGGCTCCACGCGTTCCGCGAAACCGCCCGGACCGGCCCCCGCATACTGCATGCCCGCCGGATGCTGGCGGCGGCGCAACAGGCCCAGGGCCAGACGCAGCACGATGAATGCCAGGCCCGCCAGCAACAGCACGCCCAGTATGCCGCCCATGCTGCCGCCGAACAGCCAGGCCAGCCCGGCGCCCAGCGCCAGCCCGCCCAGCATGGCGCCCAGGCCGCTACGGCGCGGTGCGGCGGCATTGGCAGCCGCCGCGGCATCCGGCGCTGCAGCAGCTTGCTGTTGCGTGCCGGCAGGTGTTGCGTCGCGCCTGACCACCGGATCGCGCTGTGTTCCGAAAGAACTTCCCCCGCCCAGACGTTTCGCTTCGACGTCTTGAGCCGTGCCCACGCAAAGCGCGAACACGGCAAAGGCGGCCATGAATAGCCGTCTCATCGCCTTCTCCTCGGTTGCGTGGCGTTCCAGTGCGTCTTATATTTTGTATCCGCGGTGCAGTGCCACTATGCCCGCGCTCAGATTGAAATATTCTACACGCGCAAAACCCGCGTTCTGCATCATCTGTTTGAGCGTTTCCTGGTCCGGGTGCATGCGTATCGATTCGGCCAGATAGCGATAGCTGGCGCCG
>JAEUNN010000557.1 GCA_016791085.1 Rhodocyclaceae bacterium
GTGCCGCGGCAAATGCCGAAACCTATGCGGCGGAACCCGGCGCGCTCGCAATGCGCCTTGAAAATCACGCAATCGCCGTCGAGCAGGAAATGGCGCGTGTCGCCGCCGGGCAGCTGCAGCGCCTGTTTGCCGCCGGCGGTCAGTTCCAGCAGACAGCCGGCCTGATCCGGGCGCGGTCCGGATAGCGTGCCGGTGCCCAGCAAATCGCCGCTGCGCAAGTTGCAGCCATTCACCGTGTGATGCGCGATCAGTTGCGCCAGGGTCCAGTAGGCGTCGCGGTAATTCGACTGCGACAGTTGTACCGGCGCCTGACTGGCGGCCTGCATCGCGGCCGTGTGCAGCCATACCGACAGTTCTATGTCGTAGGCGCCGCCGGCGCGATTTTGCGGCGCATCCAGATAGGGCAGCGGCTGCGGGTCGCCCGGGGGGCGGCGCAATGGTGCGCGGAAGGGGGCCAGCGCGTCGGCCGTGACGATCCAGCACGACAGGCTGGTGGCGAAACTTTTGGACAGGAAAGGCCCCAGCGGCTGGTATTCCCAGGCCTGTATGTCGCGCGCGCTCCAGTCGTTCAGCAGCACCAGGCCGAACAGATGATTTTCGGCTGCGGCGATCGGTATCGGCTGACCCAGGCGATTGGGCGCGCCTATGAAGGCGCCCAGTTCGAGTTCGTAATCCAGGCGCCGGGTCGGCGCGAGCACCGGTGCTTCGTCGGGCGCGAGCAGCACCTGACCTTGCGGCCGCCGGAAATCGCGCCCGCTGGGCAGTATCGACGAACTGCGCCCGTGGTAGCCGACCGGCACCCATTTGTAATTGGGCAGCAGCGGGTTGTCGGGGCGGAACAGGCGGCCCACGGCCGTGGCGTGGTGGATGCCGGAATAAAAATCGGTGTAGTCGCCAATGTCGCAAGGCAGGTCCAGTTCGATGGCGGACTGCGGGCACAGCGCGGCCCGCGCCTGCCAGGCCGCCTGCTGCGCGCTGCCGCGCGCGAGCCCGCGCGAAATGCTGCGCCGCACCTGGCGCTGTGCCTCGCGCCCCAGCGCCATGAAGTCATTCATGTGGGCCGGAACGGCAAGTTGCGCGCGCTGCAAATCCAGCACCTGGTCGCCGATCGCGACACCGATGCGCCAGCCGGGCTCGCCCATGCGGCGAAACCGCCCGTAGGGCAAATTCTGGATGGGGAAATCGGTGGCTGCGTCGTTGGCCGACTCGACCCAGCTTTCCAGTGCGGGGTCGTGGGTTTCGTCCAGCGAGGGATTCAATTTCGCGCTCCCTTCAGCGCGCTCTGCATGTCACATTGCCGCCGTCGTCGCAGGCCGCGACGGACTCTTTCCAGCCATTTTCCAGAGCTTCCTGTTGGGCCGCCGCGGCGATACGGCGCGCGTCGGACAGTTCGAGTGCGGGCTTGGTTTTCATCTGCGGGCCTCCGGGTGTTCGTATCGGGCAGGATACTCGTAAGCAGTATGGCCAAGCCGCGCGCCTGCGCCCATGGAGCCTTGATCTACTCGGCATCCGGCTGCGCGGCCGGCGCGGCGCGCTGGAACGCGTCGAGCTGCATGCACTGGTCGAATATGCGCATGACGCCGGGCACGTGGTCGAGCCGGCAGTCAAAGCGCCGCGCATTGAAAATTTGCGGCACCAGGCAGCAATCCGGCAGGGTGGGCCGCTCGCCATGGCAGTAGCGGCCCGGCGGTCCCGGTTCGAGCTGGCGTTCCAGCGCCGCCAGGCCGGATTCGACCCAATGCCGGTACCAGGCGTTTCTGGCATCGTCGCTGGCACCCAGGGCGTGTTTCAGGTATTTGAGCACCTTGAGGTTGTTGAGCGGATGAATTTCGCAGGCGATCGCAAGTGCAAGTGCGCGCATGCGCGCCCGGTCCAGCGGCGTACCGGGCAGCAGCGGCGGCTCGGGATGGGTTTCGTCCAGGTATTCCATGATCGCCAGGGACTGGGTGAGCACCGCGCCGTGTTCCGCCAGAGCGGGAACCAGGCCGGCCGGATTCACTCCCAGAAATGCAGGCTGCAGTTGTTCGCCGTGCAACAGATGCACCGGCACGATGGCATGCTCCAGGCCTTTCAGGTTCAGGGCGATGCGCACCCGGAACGAGGCCGAACTGCGGAAATAGCTGTAGAGCTGGCGCATGAGGGCCTCCTTGGGGCGAATGCGCGACGGCGGCGCGCAAAGTTTAGTGCCGGTCCGGCCGGGAAAGTGCCCGCCGCGCGC
>JAEUNN010000595.1 GCA_016791085.1 Rhodocyclaceae bacterium
GGGGAGTATCGGCGTGACCGCAATCAAGCTGCCGCACGGCGCGGCGGCCATAACGCTGTTAGGCGCGGCCATCGCGGCCAATGCGGCGTCCTTGCAGGAAATTTTCAAACAGGCGGCGCCATCGGTACTGGCGCTGGAAGCCGTGGACGCCGGCGGCAAGGTCGTGGAAACCAATAGCGCCATCGTGACCGGCCCGGACAGCGCAATTACGCGCTGCGGCGTGGTCGATGCGGCACCCGTGCTGCGCCTCATCGTGGCCGGCCAGGCGCGCGCGGCGTCCATCGGGGCGCGCGACGAAGCGCGCGATCTGTGCCGTTTGCGCGCCGATCTTGCCGGCGCCGGCAAGCCGTTCAGCGTGGCGGACATGCTGCCCGCGGCCGGCACGCCGGTGATCGCCGTGACGCAAGGATTTGGCGCCGGGGCGCTGGTATCCACGGGTGTCGTGGCGGCGCTGCGCCATAGCGGCGCGCGCGTAGCGATCCAGTTTTCCGCGCCGATTGCGCCGGGCGCCACGGGCGGCGCGCTGCTGGACGAACAGGGGCGCCTGCTGGGGGTGATCGACTACCGCCTGCGCGACGGCCAGAACGTCAATTTCGCGGCACCGGCGCGCTGGATCGCCGAGGTCGAGCAGCGCGCCGAAGCCCAGCGCGATCTGGCCGACACCAAGCGTGCGGTGACGCAACTGGTGGCGGAAAAAGACTGGCAGGGCATGCTGGCGCGCAGCACGGAATGGACGCGCCGCCTGCCGGACGACGCCGAAGCCTGGACCGCGCTGGGCGTCGCACAACTTGGGCTGGAACAGGCGCCGGCCGCCGAAATCAGTTTCAGGCGCGCGCTCGGCCTGGACCCCGAAGCCACACGCGCGCGCGCCGCCGCGTCGTTTGCGCTGCGGGCTCAAAACAAGTTTGCCGAAGCCCGCGCGCTGCTGCAGGAAGGGCTCGCGGTGAACCGGGAAAGCGCAGTCCTGTGGGAACAACTGGGCGCCGTGGAACTGGCGCTGGGCAAGCCGGACGCGGCGCGCTCGGCCTATGAAACGGTGCTCACGCTGAACCCCTGGTCCTACGACGCCACCTTGCGGCTGGGAAATCTGGCGCAGCAGCGCGGCGACCTGGCCGGCGCCCTGGACAACGCGCGGCGTTATGCGGCGCTGCGCCCCGACTCCGTCGATGCCTGGCTGCATCTTGCCGACACCTATCTGGCCGCGGCGCGGCCGCGGCGCGCGCTGGCGGCGACCGAACAGGCAGTCGCGCTGGCCGGCGAAAGCGGCGACACGCTGTATTTCCGCGCCCGCGTGGCCCTGGCCGAAGCGCGCTTTGCCGATGCCATCCGGCTGGCGCGCGAAAGTCTGGACCAGGCGCCGCGCTATGCCTCCCTGGTCCATGCCATCGTTGGCGACGCCTGTTACCGGGCCTCGCGCTTTCCCGAGGCAATCGCGGCATTTCGGGAAGCCTACAGGCTCAATCCGCAAAATGCCCATGCGCGCGACTGGCTCATGGTGGCCCTGAAGGACAACAACCAGTCCGATCAGGCTTTGGCCATGCTGGAACCGCTGGCCAAAAGCGATCCGGACAATCCCTTCTTCTGGCGGCAAATTGGCATGAACCGCTACAACCTGGGCAATTTCGACGGCGCCGTGGAAGCATTCCGGCGCGGGCTCACGGCCGACCCCAAACAGCCCCGCATGTTGGGACTGCTCACCGAAGCCGCATGGAGCGCCGGCCGCAAGGACGAAGCTTTGGCCGCGTATGAAACTTTGCGCGGCATGGACGCCAAACTGGCCGAACTGACCTGGGCGCGCGTGATACGCGCGATCGAGGCCGAGCGATGAAAGCCAGATCTGCCCTGCTGTGCCTGTGCCTGTGTCTGCCGGGCGCCGCGCCGGCGCTGGGCGCGGCCAGCGCCGAACAGGTGTTTCGCAAGGCCGCACCGGCGGTCGTGACCATCGTCGTGCGCGACGAAACCGGCGCCCGCTCGGCCGGCGGCAGCGGCGTCGCGGTCGGCCGCAATGAAGTCGTGACCAACTGCCACATCGTGGTCGAAGGCGAAACCATCGCGGTGCAGGACAGCGCCGGTACGCATGCGGCCATCTGGACCTTGCGCGACCCGGCGCACGACCTGTGCCTGCTGCAGGTCGAAGGCCTGGCCGCCACGGCCGCGCAGAGCGCCGACACCGCGGCGCTGGCGCCGGGCAGTCCGGTCTATGCGATCGGCAACCCGCTGAGCATGGGTCTGGCCGTCACCGAAGGCAAACTGGCCGCCGTGCCGCCCGCGCAGGGCGGGCTGCGCGGCTTGATCAGCACCGCCGCGGTGGCGCCGGGGTCCAGCGGCGGCGGTCTGTTCGATGCCGAAGGCCGGCTGATCGGCATCACGACCTTGATGTACGGCAGCGGCCAGGGCTATAGCTATGCGCTGGCCGCGGAAGGCATTGCCGAACTCAAGCGCAGCGGCAAACCGGTCCTCGCGCGCGCGCCATTCGAAGCGGAACCCGAATGGCGCGACCGGTTCGCCGATCTGCGGGCCAAAAAAGCCGTGCGCGAATCTGAACGCGAGGCGCGCCGCTATCTCACGCTGCATCCGGAAGCGGATTTCGGGCTAGTGCAACTGGCTCTCGTGCACATGCAGTCCGGCACGCCGGACGCGGCCGATGAACTGATAGAGCGCGCGTTGCGGGCCAACCCGAACAATCTGGTTGCCCTGCTGGCGCGCATGGATCGCATACAGCAGAAAGAGGGCCCGGCGGCCGCCGAACAAGCCGTCCGCGCCCAACTTGCCAAGCGCCCCGATTACGCCCCCCTGCACATCCAGCTGGGCGACGCGCTGGTTGCGCAAGGGCGCTTTGGCGAAGCGCTGGCACCCTATCAGCGCGCCTTGCGCCACGGCCCGGTCGATGCGTCCTACCGCACCCGCCTGGGCTATGTGCAGATGCAATTGAATCAGTTCGATGACGCCGCGCGCACCTTGCGTATCGCGCTCAAACTCGATCCGTCCCAGGACAACGCCAAAACCTATCTGGCGCTGGTGCTGGCGAAACTGGGCAAATGGCAGGAAGCCGGCTCCAGCATGGGCGAGCTCAAGGGCGATTTGCCCGCCCTGCATGGCGCGCTCGAATTGCTGGGCCGCAAC
>JAEUNN010000658.1 GCA_016791085.1 Rhodocyclaceae bacterium
AGCTTCCGGAGTTACACTGCAGACTTTCACGCACCTAAAATAACAGACCATGAGTACCGACCCCCCAATTTCGAGCGAACTTGCGCAGTCGCTGGCAGCCGCGTTCGGCTCCGGCAGGCTGATTCCCGACCCGCCCGCAGCGCAGTTGCCGACCAGCGCGGAACAGGCCTGGGCGTTGCAACTGCGGGTGATCAACCTGTGCGGAGATTCGCCCGGGGGGTGGAAAGTCGGCGCGAAAACGCTGGATGGCCCGATCCAGGGCTGCCCGCTGCCGTCGCGGCGCATACGCGGCAGCGGCACGCGGCTGTACCGCTCGTTCTTTGCGCGAGTCGCACTCGAACTGGAAATCGCCTTCCGCTTCGGCCAGACCTTCACCCCGGATATGGCGCCGCTTTCCGATACGGCGGTGATGGCGGCAGTGGCCGAAATGGCCGCGGCGTTCGAAATCGTCGGCAGCCGCTACGCCAACTGGCCGCAGGTAGACCGACTGGCCCAGCTTGCCGACCTGCAGAACCACGGTGCGCTGGTGGTCGGCGATTTCGTGCCCTACCGGCCGGACTTTCCGTTCGTCGAACCGGAACTGGAATTCCGCTACGGTGGACAGGTGATCAATGCCGGCCCGCACCGCAATCCGGCCGGCGACCCGCGCCGCCTGCTGCCCTGGCTGGTCAATCACAGCCTGAGCCTGGGCGTGGCCGTTACGCCCACCACGGTGGTCACGACGGGCACTTACACGGGCTTTTACACGCCCGCTTCCGGCGGCGTCGCGAACGGGGCGTTCCGCGACCTGCCGGCGCTGGAACTGCTGCTCGAATAGTTCCGCCTGCCCGTGCCGCCGGCATGGCGCGCGCTGTGGCGCGCCCTGCGTATCCCCCACTCAAATGAATCGCAAAGTGGTGCGATCGAGCCGTATAAACACACCAGACGGGGAAATTTCGCTTTGAGCACGATGCACAGCTACCGCCCCTGACAGGCCCGCCGGCCCCCGCGCGACGAAAAAACCGAAACCAGCCCCGGCTCCGCGACCTGGGCGCCCGGGCGCCGCAAGCGCGCGCCAGCCGCGCACAACCGCGCTTACGCCAATTGCATCAGCGCAGCAAGCCTGAAATTTCCGTGAGGGAATATGCAAGCTGGCGCGAGGCCAGTTATAATCGTTCGAACTCTTACATTGCGTCCGTCGCGGTGCATCACAGCCCGGCGGTCCAACCCCGGTACGGCGGCAGCATCGCCAAGCGCGATACCGCCGCGCCGCAGGTTCCTGGCATATCGGTAATTCCGGCCGTTCCGCTTGATCTCGCATTTTGCATACCTATTCCCGAACCAAGTTTGCAGCATCCCGCATGGCAACGCCGGGCCCGCAGCCGTGCGGCAACCGCCGCAATGCGCACCGTACACGTGCCGGAACGGCCCACGTGCACCCGGCGCGCCGCAATCGGCAATTTGCCGGCCGCGCAGGCCGTCCGCAAGTTGCGCAAACCTGGGCTGCAAGGCGTGCCTGGCGCATGAGCCCGGCACTTCGCGCGCAGTCGGGCGGCGCCGCCAGGCCACAAAGGCGTGCGGGAACTGCGCAATCATGACCAGCCGCCAGTCAAAAATTCAGGAAGACACCTACTTCCGGCTCATGCGCATCCTCGAAGAGAACCCGGATCTGAGCCAGCGTGACCTGGCCGAAAAACTGGGCATGAGCCTGGGCGGCCTCAATTACTGCCTCAAGGCGCTGATCGACAAAGGTTTCGTGAAGCTCAGCAATCTGCGCAACAGCAAACACAAGTTCAAATACGTGTACATCCTGACCCCGGCCGGCGTGGCGCAAAAAATGGTGCTGACCGGATGTTTCCTGAAACGCAAACTGGAAGAGTACGAGGCCTTGAAAATCGAAATCGAATCGCTGCGCCTGGAACTCGAGCGCGTCCCGCCCGGGGGCGACAGTTTGCACTCATCCACCTGAAACCGGCCGGCCCACATACCTGCTGTGCGGGCCGGCGGGCAGATACAGACCAGCACGCAATTCCTGGAGCAGCAACATGAAAATCGGCAAGCGCGAAATCGGACCCGAGCACCCGCCACTGGTCATCGCCGAAATTGGCATCAACCACGGTGGCAGTCTGGACGTGGCGAAAAACATGGTGACGCTGGCGGCACGCGCCGGCGCCGAATGCGTGAAGCACCAGACGCATTTCGTCGACGATGAAATGACCGACGAAGCCAAGCGCATTTTTCCGCCCAACGCCGACGTGTCGATCTGGGAAGTGATGCAGCGCTGCGCACTGAGCCCGGAGGCCGAACTGGAACTCAAGGCGCACGCCGAAGCGCTCGGACTTATCTACCTGTCCACGCCGTTTTCGCGCAAAGCCGCGGATTTCCTGAACGAAATAGACGTACCGGCGTTCAAGATCGGCTCCGGCGAAGCGGACAACCTGCCCTTGATACGGCACATTGCGGCATTCGGCAAACCCATCATCCTGTCGACCGGCATGCAGACTATAGGCACCATCGCGGCTTCGGTGGAAATACTGCGTGGTGCCGGCGTGGAATTCGCGTTGCTGGAATGCACGAATCTTTACCCGTCCCCGCCCGAAATCGTATCTCTGCAAGGTGTGACGGAATTGCGCCAGGCGTTTCCCGACGCCGTGGTCGGCTTTTCCGACCATTCCATCGGCCCGGAAATGGCGCTTGCGTCGGTGGCACTGGGCGCGTGCATCCTGGAGCGCCATTTCACCGACAGCCGTTATCGTGCCGGGCCGGACATTTCCTGCTCCATGGACCCGTCGGAACTGCGCCACCTCATAGACCGTTCGCGCGAAATCCACATCGCACTGCACAACCCCAAGGCACGCAGCGCGCCGGAAGAGTCGGTGTACCGCTTTGCGCGCGCGTCCATCGTGGCCGACCGCGACTTGCCGGCCGGCCACCTGATCGGCGCCGCCGACATTTGGGCGCGGCGCCCCGGCAACGGCGATATTCCGGGCTATGAATTCGACCGGGTGGTGGGCAGGCGGCTCAAGCGGCCGGTGCTGCGCAATACCCAACTGGCCTGGTCCGACCTGGAATGACGGAACAGTCGAGCCGGACCGATACGGCCATGAACAAACCCGGAAAAAACCTGCTGTTCGTGACCGGCACGCGCGCCGATTACGGCAAACTGGAGCCGCTTGCCTTGATCGCCAGGGCGAACGGCTTCGGGGTGACGTTTTTCACCACCGGCATGCACATGATGGCGAAGTATGGTCTTACCAAGACCGAGGTGCATCGCAGCGGGCTGGACGTGGTGGAGTACATCAACCAGCGCGACGGCGACCCGCAG
>JAEUNN010000718.1 GCA_016791085.1 Rhodocyclaceae bacterium
GCACGGCGACGCGCACGTCATGTCCAGCGCGCCGGGCATGCGCGCGGCCGGCGGCGACGAGTCCTGGCGTGCCGCCACGCGCGATTTTCCCAAGCCCATATTGCTGGCGTTTCACGACGGGGTATGCGAAATCGACGTCGAGGTGCCCACCGATCGTTCCACCGTGGTGCTGGTATGCGGCTTCATCAGTTGCGATTTGCGGCCGTTCAATCCGCTCGTGGCGGCCTTGCCGGCCTTGTTGCACATGCCGGCTACCGGGGTGGGTGCCTGGGTTGCGCCCATGCTGGATCAGGCTGTGGCGGAATCGCGCCATCGGCGCGCCGGCAGCGCCGCGGTGCTGGAACGCGTGAGCGAAATGGTGTTTGTCGATGCGGCGCGGCGCTATCTCGAATCTTTGCCCGAAGAGGGCGGCAGCGGCTGGCTGGCGGCTTTGCGCGACCGTTACGTGGGCCGCGCCATCGCGCTCATGCACGAACGCCCGGCCGAGGCCTGGACCGTGGATGACCTGGGCCGCGAAGTCGGCCTGTCGCGCTCGGCGCTGCACGAGCGCTTCGTCGAGCGCCTGGGCATGCCGCCCATACAGTACCTGGCCAACTGGCGCATGCAGATGGGCGCCAATATGCTGCGCGACGGCAACGCCACCGTCGCGGCCATTGCGCAGGATACCGGCTACGATTCCGAAGCGGCTTTTTCGCGCGCCTTCAAGCGCCTGACCGGCCAGCCGCCGGCGGCCTGGCGGCGCGCCCAGCGCGCCGGCGAATAGGGCCGGCGTGCCAGCGGTCCGGCCGCATGCTGCTGCGCCGTGGTTCCGGGTCCAGCCCGTGGCCAACGCGCCCAGCCGTCGCTCAGGCCGGCGCTGAGCCGCCTTCCACCAGACCCATCCAGTTTTCCAGTGTGGTTTTGAGAGCGCCTTCGGGCAGGCGCGCGCGCAACCATTTCAGTTGTTTGAGCACGGAGTTCTTTTCGTTCTCACCGCCGTGCATGCGGAATATCGCCTGATGTTCGGCCAGCAGGGCCAGCATGGCGGGGCTGGTTGCGTCGAGCACGGCCGCCTTTTTGACCAGCGGCCACAGCATTTCGATGCGCAAGGCGTCCACCCTGGCATAGTCGTGGAAAAAACTGCGCTCCACGGCGTAGCGGCGTGCCGCGTTGCGGCAGGCGTCGGCGCTCCAGTCGGGCAGGTCGATGGCGTCGAAATCCGTGCGGTCGCCCTGCGCGGCACGCAATAACAGGCCATCCAGATAATTGAGCGTCGGGTAATAGTCGCGGTCGCCGTCCTGCGCGTGCGACAGGTCGCTGGCTTTGCGATACCAGTTCAGCATGTGGTCCAGGCTCTTTTGGGCGTCGTCGCTGCCAAGTTCCTGCGTGGATTCCAGGTGCTTCCAGTAAGACGCCATGAGGCTCAGGCGCTCGACGGTTTTGCCGAGTTCGAGCAGGGATTCGAGGCGGCGCTTGCCGGACCTGAATAGCGCGACGCTCTGCTTTTTGTCGTTCGGCCGGAAATTCGCGTCGGCCGCCTGGCGTATTTCCAGATTGGCCAGTTGTTCCGCAGCCTTGAGGCTGGCGCCGCCATTTTCCTGCAGCACGGCGGCGCGATAGTGCTCGATGGCCAACTGGCGCTGGCCCATATGCGCCCATATGTCGCCCAAGAGCTGGCGCACTTCGCCGTCGCCGAAATAACGCGGGCGTATCGCGGCTTCCATGGCCTCCAGACGCTTGCGGTACTTGGCTTGTTCGGCCCCCGCGCTGGCGCCCAGGCGTGCTTTGAGGCGCTCCAGGTCGGCCAGTGCCTGGCCCTTGAGCAGATACACCGGCAAGGCCGCTGCCGGGCTGGCGGCGGCCATGTCGTCATCCTTGAGCGCGCCCGCGAATACATAGCCGGGGTCGCCATATGCCTGGTAGGCGCCCCAGGTGTTGGCAGCCGGATGGCGCTGGAAGGTGCGCTGCCGCGCAAGCAAAACGGCCGCGCCGAAACTCGTGCCGCCCAGCATGGCCTGCCAGAATTCCTTGGCGAAGGTGCCGGCCGCGGCGTCTTCGACCGCCCAGCCGGCGGCCACCACGGCCTTGCAGCCCATTTCTATGAATTCGGTGGCCAGGTTGGCAGCCAGTTTGCCCCAGCGCGGCTGGGCGTCGGCGCTCATATTGCCGAGGTGGCAACAGTTCAGGAACACCACTTCGGGCACGCGCGACAGCATTTTGACCTGCGCCGTGGTGAGGAACTGATCGTTGCCCAGCACCATGCCCGTATAGCCTTGGGCATCATCGCTGACCACGCCGTGCGCGGCCAGATGTATGGCCATGTACTGACCGTCGAACAGATGTTCCATGACGGCCGGGCCGGCAGGTTTGATGAGCAGCCTGGTGTCGAAGCCCCTGCCGGCGAACAAGTCATTCAGCGTGCGCGCTTCGTCCATCGCGCCCGGCAGCTCGGAAAAGCCCGACTGCGTGTCGCCGACCAGCAGCGCGCGCCGTTCTTTGACCGTGGGTACCCGGCCGCGTCCGCGCGGGCTGGCCAGCTGGCGCACCAGGCCGACGCGGGTGGCGAGCGGCGGCGCGATATCCTGCGCGAGATCGCGCATGAGCTCCCAGGGATAGGTGGCGGCGTCGGCATCCAGGCTCAGTACCAGGCCGCCCAGACCGGCCAGGCCATCCTTGAACCGGTTGGGCACCATCAGTTCGAACAGGGTGCGCGACAGACCCGGCTGATCGGCACAGTTTTGCGTCGCGCCGCGTATCAGCCCATCCACGGCCTGGCGCTGGTTGGGTTCTTCTTCGACTTCATTGCGCGCGCGATCGGTCACCAGCGTGAAGCGCAGTCCGCCGTCCTCGGCTTTCACGACATGCACCTGGGCCCAGCCGCCGGAACCGCCGCGGTCGCCGCCATAGTTGCGGTAAGCGCCGGGCGCCAGACCGATATGGCCGTCGTAAGCCAGAAATTCCGCGTAGCGGGCGTCCGCGGCCAAGGCCAGCAGCGCTTCGGCGGCGGCGATCACGCGGCTTTCTTCTTCCTCGAACAAGGTTAGGCGGCCGATGGTCAGGCGCTTCTCGCCATAGGCATTGCGCAGGCTTAGTTGTACCTGGCCCAGGGCGTCGGCGAAACAGTTCATGCCTGCCTGTACGCTCAGGCCGGCAAAGCCGGTGCCGACCGCTATCGCGGACAGCTGCAATTCCATGGTCGCGCCGCTTGCCGCCTGTTCTTCGCACAGGCGCGCATATTCGAGCATGCCCTGACTTAGCGCACTGGTCAGATCGCCCGGCTTGAGCATGCCCACCGGCCCCAGGCCCACCACGATGGCGCCGCCGGGCCGGGCGGTCGGCGCGCTCTGGCGGAACACCAGCACGTCGCCCAGGCGGTTGGGATAACGTCCGGCCGCGAAGGCTTTGCTCAAACGCTGGTCCAGGTGTTGGTCCAGAAATGCCAGGCTGCCGCTGACGGCATCGTTGGTATAGGCGCCCGCGATGACCGGCGCCCGTGCTCCGGCCAGACTGCCGTGCACGAGTTCTATGGTAATCGGCGCCAGGCTGGTCGCCACGGACGGGGCCGGCCGGCCGGCGCCGAGCGCCAGATCGATAATGTCATCCGGCGTCGGGTACAGCGCGGGGGCCAGCACCGGCGCGGGGGCATAGACGGTTTCGCGCTCGCCGCGCGCGAGCGGGCGCTGGGTGGGCAAGCTGCACTGCCCGGTTTCTATCAGTTTGAGGTACTGGCCGAAAGCCTTTTTGTGG
>JAEUNN010001055.1 GCA_016791085.1 Rhodocyclaceae bacterium
CTCGGCGGTGCGCATCACGCACCTGCCTAGCGGCATCGTCGTCGAGTGCCAGGACGACCGCTCCCAGCACCGCAACAAGGCCCAGGCCCTGGCCGTACTGGGCGCGCGCATACGCGACCAGCAGCGGCGCGAACAGCACGAGAAAATCGCCTCCACGCGCAAAAGCCTGGTCGGCACCGGCGACCGCTCGGAACGCATACGTACCTACAATTTTCCGCAGGGCCGCGTAACCGATCACCGCATCAACCTCACGCTGTACAAGATCGAACAGATCATGGATGGCGATATCGGCGAACTGACCCGTGCCCTGGCAGCCGCGCACCAGGCGGAAAGGCTGGAGGCGCTGGCCGAGGAATCCGAATGAGCCGGAGCTTGGCGCGAGGTGCCAAGCCGAGAATGGCGCGGAGCGGGGTGTGAGCGAGCCGGCGACCGGGCCGTCCCAGGTGCCAGCCGCGCCTGAACCGACTGCCGGCGGGTTGCTCGCCGCGGCCCGGCAACTGGCCGACGCGGCGGACGTGCGCCTGCTGTTGCAGCACGTGCTCGATCTGAGCCACGCGCAACTGATCGCACGTCCCGAACGTCGTGTCACAAGCGCCCAGGCCGAGCAATATTCCGCCCTGGTGCGCCGCCGCGCGGCCGGCGAGCCGCTCGCCTACCTGACCGGCCGGCGCGAATTTTACGGGCTGGACCTGATCGTGACGCCGGCGGTGCTCATTCCCCGCCCGGAAACCGAATTGCTGGTGGATATTGCCTTGGATGTGCTGCGCGGGCATCCGGCGCCGCTCGTACTCGATCTGGGCACCGGCAGCGGAGCCATCGCGCTGGCGCTGGGCCGCGCGCTGCCGGCAGCACACGTGGTGGCGGTCGATCGCTTCGCCCAGGCGCTCGCGGTGGCGCGGCAAAACGCCGAACAGCACGCCGTCGCGGTGGAATTTCTGTGTTCGGACTGGTACGCCGCGCTGGGCTCACGGCGCTTCGACGCCATCCTTGCAAACCCGCCCTATGTTGCCGCGGGTGACCCGCATCTATCCGGCGAAATCCGCCATGAGCCCGTGTCGGCGCTGGTTTCCGGCGCAGACGGTCTGGATGATTTGCGGCAAATTATCGCCGGTGCCGCGCAACATTTAAACCCGCGCGGGTGCATCTGGGTCGAGCACGGCTGCGACCAGGCCCGGGCCGTGCGCGAACTGTTTCGTGCGGCGGGATTGGCGGACCCGGTGAGCTGGAATGACCTTGCCGGCTTGCCGCGGGTGAGCGGTGCAAGCTGGAGTGGGGCCGAAAGCAGGCGTTGACGAAAGTCAGACATGCAGCGTACACTCGGCCAAAAGGCCGACAAATTTACTCTGTTATTCCGCTGGAGCCTATATGACCATTCAAGAAAAAATTCATCAGACTGTGACTGGCAACCCTATCGTGCTGTACATGAAGGGCACGCCGCAGTTCCCGCAGTGCGGTTTTTCCGCCACCGTGGTGCAGATTCTCAAGCTGTGCGGCGTGGACGACTACGTCAGCGTGAATGTGCTGGCCGATCCGGAAGTGCGCGAAGGAATCAAGCTTTACGGCAATTGGCCGACCATTCCGCAACTTTACGTGTCGGGCGACCTGGTTGGCGGTTGCGACATCGTGCGCGAAATGTACCAGACCGGCGAACTGCAAAAGCTGGTCGAAAAGGTCCAGAGCGCCGGCTGAAATCCCGTCAAGGCGGCGCGCCTGCCGCGCCGGTCATAGCGCGCCCGCCCGGCCTACGCCTGCCGGGCCGCGAGCGCTCCTGTTGCACCCCCCCCAAGCGCAGCGGCCGGTAATACTGCAGCCGGCGGCCGCGCCGCGTTCGCTTGGCGCGCCGGCCCGCAGCGCACTCCCAGCCATCACAGTTGCCGCGCCCGCCAGCCACCCGCCCGGTTTGGCGCCGGCCGGCAGCGCAATTTCTGTCCTGTCCACACGCCCGTCACGGCGCCGTCCGCGCCACCGGGCCGCAAGCGGCATGCGCGCCTAGCGCCTTCCCACCTGAAAACGACGCCCAATTCGTCAAGCCCGGACGGCTTCCCGTGCCGGCGCGGCGGCCAGTTCCGCCTCAAGTCAAAACCCGAAGCGCGCCGCGCTGTCTGTACAATCGATGCTGATCGCGCAAGGCGCGCCCGCCCTGCAAATCGATAGCACCAATTGCCGTGGGGCCGGCGCCACCAAATCCCGTTGCATGAACACGATACGCAAACTCGGCAAGTACGAATTGCGCCGCGAACTGGGTCGCGGCGCAATGGGCGTGGTGTATGAAGGTTTCGACCCGTTCATCGAACGGCGCGTGGCGATCAAAACCCTGTCGGCCAGTTTGCTGGATTCTTCGGAACTTGCCGAATACCGCGAGCGCTTCCGGCGCGAAGCCAGTGCCGCGGGCCGACTGTCGCATCCAAATATCGTCGCGATTTACGAGTTCGGCGAGGAAGCCGGCCTCACCTACATTGCGATGGAATATGTCGATGGCGGCGACCTCAAACAGGTATTCGACCGCGGCGAGCGCCTCACGCTGGCGCAACTGCTGCCCATCATGCTGCAGTTGCTCGACACGCTGGACTATTCCCATCGCAACGGCATCGTGCATCGCGACATCAAGCCCGGCAACATCATGCTGCTTGCCGACGGCCGCATCAAAGTGGCGGATTTCGGCATCGCGCGCGTCGAATCGTCCACGCTCACCATGCGCGGCACGGTACTTGGCACGCCCGGCTACATGTCGCCGGAACAGTTGCAGGGCTTGCCCGTGGATGGACGTTCCGACCTCTATTCGGCCGGCGTGATTCTTTACCAGTTGCTGACCGGCGAGCGCCCCTTCATGGGCACCTACGCCAGCATCGTGCATCGCGTGCTCAATGAAACGCCGCCGCTGCCTTCCCTCGTGAATGTGCTGCTGCCGCGCGCACTGGACGAAGTCACCAGCAAGGCCCTGGCGCGGCGTCCGGACGAGCG
>JAEUNN010000752.1 GCA_016791085.1 Rhodocyclaceae bacterium
TCCGTCGCCTTTTTGACAACGTGTAACCCTTCAGGGTAAAAATCAACCGCCCCGCGCTTCTACGCAAAACTGTCCAGCTTGCTCTGGAATGACTGTCCAGCTTCCGCTGGAATGCGTGTCCAGGTTGGGCGGAATACGCACGCCTATCGGTGAAATCCAGTTCCAGGCTTATGTCCGGATAGTCGGCCGCGAAATCGGCCAGCAGCGGCATGAGCTTGATGCCGAACGACAAGGGCAGCCCGGCGCGTATGAGGCCGCGCGGCTTGCCGCGCTCGGCGTCGAGCCCGGTTTCCGCGGCGTCCACCAGCGCCAGCACTTCGCGCGCCTGCTCCAGATAGTTCTGCCCGGCCGCCGTGAGGCTCAAGCTGCGCGTGCTGCGTGCGATGAGTTTGGTGCCCAGATGCGCTTCGAGCGCGGCGATTTTGCGTGTGACCACCGAACGCGGCAAATCCAGCTGTTCGGCCACCGCGCTGAAACTGCCTTTTTCGGCCACCCGCACAAACAGATTCATCGCTTCCAGTCTGTCCATTGTTCCCATTCCGACAACAAAGTTTTGTCGATTGTAGGCTTTTTCGCAAATTTATGGCAGGGCACAATTCGCTCATCCCGATCGGCGTCCGGGCAGTCCGACGCCGCCAACAGAGATGGAGCAATAAATCATGATCGTCGTAAGCGGAGCAAATGGCCAACTGGGCCGCGCCATAGTCGAACATCTGGCCGCCGCGGGCGGTACTTCCGGGCTGGGCGTGAGCGTGCGTGACACGGCCAAAGCCGAAGCACTGGCGAAGCAGGGCATACGCGTGCGCCACGGCGACTTCGACGCGCCCGCAAGTCTCGCCGAAAGTTTTGCCGGCGCACATACGCTGGTGCTGGTATCCACCGACGGCGGGCGCGAGCAGCGCATCGGCCAGCATGCAAACGCCATCGCCGCGGCCAAGGCGGCCGGCGTACGCCGCATCGTCTATACGAGCTTTCTGGACGCGGCGGGCGATTCGCCGGCCGAATTCGCGGCCGTGCATCACCAGACCGAAGCCGATTTGCGCACCAGCGGACTGGAACTGGCCATCCTGCGCAATACGTTGTATGCCGACCACCTGCCCATGACGGTGGGCGGCGCGCTTGCCAGCGGCGTGTTCCACTTGCCGGCGGGTCAGGGCAAATTTTCGCTGCTGTCGCGCAACGAGCTGGCCGCCGCGGCAGCCGCCGCCGCGCGCGCGGACAAGCTGGACAAGGAAATTTACCAGCTCACCGGCAGCGCGCTTTACGACTATGACGATGTCGCGGCCGCGCTGCAGCAGGCCAGCGCAAAGCCCGCCCGCTATGAGCGGGTAAGCGAAGATGACTACGCGGCGGCGCTGGCGAACTATGGTGTACCGGCAGGCCTCGCGCGCGCGCTGGCGAACATGTTCACGGCGGTGGCACAAGGCCGCTTCGCGATACTGAGCGAGGACTATGCGCGCCTGACCGGACGCGCGCCGGCCTCGCTGCAACAATACGTGAATCAATTCGTGGCCGCTTGAGGCCACCCGCACAGAACGGAGTGAATGTCATGAAAGCTTTGGAAACTTATGGTCCTTTGGCCGGGCGCGTACTGATCGCCCTCATATTCGTACTTTCCGGCTTTAGCAAAATTACCGGCTTCGAAGGCACGGTGGGCTATATCGCCTCGAAAGGCCTGCCGCTGCCGCAACTTGGCGCGCTCGCCGCCATAGTCGTCGAAGTGGGCGGCGGGCTCATACTCATGGCCGGCTGGAAAGCCCGCTGGGCCGCGCTGGCGATGGCCGGTTTCACGGGCGCCGCGGCCGTGCTGTTCCACAACTATTGGGGCGTGCCGGCCGACATGGCGCAGAACCAGTTCATCCACTTCATGAAGAACATTTCCATGGTGGGTGGCCTGCTGTTCGTGGCGTCCTTCGGCAGCGGTCCTTACAGTCTGGAACGCCGCGCCGCCTGAACGGGCAAGGCGTGAAATGGCCGGAGTTGTCGTGCGCTGCGCGGCAACTCCGGCGCTTTCATGCGCGGTCCAGCTCGTGCCGCGGCCTCGCTTTAATTTTACTTATTGACGGATTTTAGAAGCATCCGGTACGCAATACTGTGGATTGCGCGTGATACCCAAGCGTACCGGAACGGGTGTTCTCGCGACGCACAAATTTTGCCCTCCTGCCGCGCACGGACCGGCCGCAGGCGGCCACTTACTTGAAGTCGCTCGCCATCAAGCCGAACCGCCGCATCTTGTCGTACAGCGTCTTTTTGGGCAGCCCGAGCGCGTCGGCGGCGGCGCTGGCCAGGCCGTTCTGGCGGCGCAGTTCGGCTTGTATGAGGGCGCGCTCGAAGCGGTCCACCTGTTCGGAAAAATTTTTGGCTTCGGGCGAATGGGTTTTCGACAGTTTGAACTGTTCGTCCAATAAACCCAGCACGAAGCGGTCGGCCACGTTGCGCAGTTCGCGCACATTGCCGGGCCAGGGGTAGGCCAGTAGTTCGTGCATTTGCGCGCTGGTGGCCTGGGGCGCGGGGCGGCCGTAACGTTCCGCGGCGGCAAGTACCATGTGTTCGAACAGCAGTGGAATATCCTCGCGCCGTTCGCGCAGCGGCGGCAGTTCTATGGTCACCACGTTCAGGCGATAGTACAAATCCTCGCGGAATTTGCGCGCCTGCGATAGTTCCAGCAAATCTTCCTTGGATGCGGCCACCACGCGCGCATCGAAAGGCACGGGTTTGTTGGAACCCAGCCGTTCCACGTGGCGGTCCTGCAGTACGCGCAGCAGCTTGATCTGCAGGCTTACCGGCATGCTTTCGATTTCGTCCAGGAACAGCGTGCCGCCGTGCGCGTGTTCGAGCTTGCCCACGCGCGCGCGCGCGGCGCCGGTGAAAGCACCGGCTTCGAAGCCGAATATTTCGCTCTC
>JAEUNN010000798.1 GCA_016791085.1 Rhodocyclaceae bacterium
GCGCCGCCATGATGCCGCGCCGCTCCATTCCCGTCGTGTCGAAACAATCCATCGCGGCTCGTGGCCGAGGCGCCGCGCGGTGGTGCCTGCGCGCCTTCCGGGGATTGCTCCGCTTGGCGACGTCAGGCATACTCCGGTCAGTCGAGTTAACCCGCGCAGGTCGTCTGGTCTATGAGCATTTCGAGCGTGTTCAGCCGCATTTCCCCGGCGCCCACCCCACAACGCCGCGGGCACGCCGATTCAAATCCCAAGAGCGGCGCTGAACCGCCGAACTCGGTGGCCCGCGGTTCAGTTCAACCCATGCTATGCAACATGCAGTGGCATGCTGCATAGCATCCAGTACGTTAGGCCGCTCAGTATCAACGTCTCCGCTGCACGCCGCAGCTTTCCAAAAGGAGGATTCCGTGACCAAGAAAATCTTCGCCAGACTTGGCGTCATTTCAGTCTCGCTACTGTGCTTCACGGTTGAAGTCAAGGCTGCTACCGAGTTCTTCTACACGAGCTCACCGCAAAGTTGGGTGGGTGCGGGTCAAACCGTCACGGTCACACCACTCAACGGCTTCTCGTTCACACCATCACGAAACTTCGACAACGGCGTTTCGTTCTCAATCAATGACTTCAATACCAATCCGAACTTCTGGGAGCAGAGGTGGTGGTACCTCGACTTCTCAGCGCCATTTGATGCGCCCCTTGCTGTCGGCATATACCAGGGCGCAACGCGATGGCCTTTTCAAGCCGCAACAGAACCTGGTTTGGATTTCTCCGGTAACGGTCGTGGGAACAACACCTTGACGGGATCCTACAATGTCCTTGAGGTGGCGTACGGCGCCAGCGGCGCTGTTGAGTCGTTTGCCGCCGACTTCATTCAATACGATGAGGGATTTCAGTCTTGGTGGAACGTAGGCTCAATTCGCTTCAACTCTGACGTACCCATCACGGGTGTGCCTGAGCCAAGCGCGCCACTACTCCTGAGTTTTGGCGTAGCGGCGGTTGTCGCAATTGCACGCCGACGCAAATTGGCGGAATTGGTGGCGGAACTGGGGTCAGAGCGAGGTAATTTCCAAATGAAAGCTTGCTCCGAAGCGGGCCTTCTCGGTCAGTGGAGCAAAATACCTCACTCTGACCCCGAGGGCCGAAAGGGTCCAGGTTCGACTTTTTTTTTCCCCACGCTCTTTTCACTATATGTAATGCGCGCTTGAACAGGGCTGGGTTCGCTTGCTGCGGGGACCTCCGATCCAAAAAGGTTTGGTAAATGAAATTTATTTGAGCCTGGCCCATTTTCTGCCAATCGACCCTGGCCCCTTTTCGCCCGCAAGCCACGACACGCGGCGTACCGCAAGGAGGGCCGTTGTCGCCAGTATTGGCCAACGTGGTGCTTGATGAACTGGATTGGGAACTGGAAAGGCGCGGCCACCGTTTTGCCCGCTATGCAGACGACTGCAACATCGTCGTCGGCAGTACGCGAGCGGGTGAGCGGGTGATGGCGAGCGTAACGCGCCTGATTGAAGACTCACTGCGGCTCACAGTGAATGCGAGAAAGAGCGCGGTCGATCGGCCCTGGAAGCGCAAGTTTCTGGGGTTTACGCTCACGAGCCGGGGCGCCAAGCTGAAGGTGGCGGACAAAGCCATCGAGAAACTAAAGCAACGGATACGGGAGCAGACCCGTCGTACACGAGGCCACCGTTTGGCCGACATCGTCGCGGAGCTTAGAGAAAGCCTGCTTGGTTGGAAAGCGTATTTCGGGATAGCCGAAGTGCTGAGCCCTCTGCGCGAGATAGACAAATGGATACGACGCAAGTTACGCTGCTATCAATGGAAGCAATGGGGACGAGCCGGCTACCGGGAACTGCGCAAACGCGGGGTAAGCGTGGCCGAAGCTTGGAACACAAGCAAATCGGCACACGGCCCGTGGCGGCTCTC
>JAEUNN010000838.1 GCA_016791085.1 Rhodocyclaceae bacterium
AAAAAATAGCCCTGGAACAGATCGAAACCCAGGTTGGCGCAATGCGTGGCCTGTTCTTCGCTATCCACCTTTTCGGCCAGCAGTCGCACGCCGCGGGGCCGCAGTTCGCGCGCCAGCCGTGCCAGCCTGTCGGCCGGCATGGCCTGAATGTCGATCTTGACGATGTCTACGTGCGGCAGCACGATTTTGTGCTGCTCCTCGATGTCCACCACATCATCGAGCGCGATCTGAAAGCCACGGCTGCGCAGTTCCGCGCAGCGCTCGGCCACTTGCGGCGTGATGCGCACGGTTTCGAGCACTTCGAGCACGATTTTTTCGGCCGGCAGCAATTCCAGCACGTCGCTCGCAAGGAAATCCGCATCGACGTTGATGAAACCCAGGCAGGGGCCGAGTACGCGTTCCAGGCCGATTTCGGTGAACACATTGTTCAGCACGGCGGCCGTGGCCGCCACGTTGTCGGTGACCGACGCATGGTTGGCGCTGCCTGTGCGAAACAGCAGCTCGTAGGCATAGAGCTGGCGCTTGCGGTCCAGGATGGGCTGGCGCCCGATGAACACGTCTTGGGAAATTTCGGCCGTCATTTGCGCGTTAACGGCGGGCGGGACGACAGCTTGAATCGCGCCGCCGTGCGGCGGCAAGGGCTCAGCGTTCGGCCACGCGCTCGCCGCCGGCCCACTGGCGTTGCCACGCATCGCGCACCAGGTTGGGATATTCGGGCCGGCCCAGGCTGCCGTTATAGCGGCCCAGCGCCCGGAACAGATCGCCGCGTTCGATATCCAGGTAGTGGCGCAATATCGTGCAGCCGTAGCGCAAATTGGTGCGCAGGTGAAACAGGTTGGTGTCGGGCGTGCCGATCAGGCCGGTCCAGAACGGCATGACCTGCATGTAGCCGCGCGCCCCGGCCGGCGATACGGCGTATTTGCGAAACGCACTTTCGACCTGGATCAGACCCAGCACCAGTTGCGGCTCAAGGCCGGCGCGCTGGGCCTCGTAATAGACAGTTTTCAGAAATTCGGTGCGCTGCTGTACATCCGGCATGCGCCGTGCAAGCCGCGCCGACATGTCGGTCAGCCAGGCAATTTTCTCGTGTTCGCTGGGGAAGCGCGGCTCCGGCGCGGCACGGTCGCTGACCGCGCCGTGCAGTGCGGCCTGCACGCTGGCGGCCAGAGGTTCGTACTGCTGGGCGCCGGCCCAGGCCGCGGCCGCCGTGCCGGCGGCCAGCATGGCGAATGCGATGCGCACGCCGAAGCGGCAAGGCCGGACTTGCGGACAGGTTTGCGCGCCGATGTCAGACTGTTTCATTGATACCTGAATATGTGCTGGCCGGGTGACGACCCGTCAAACCGAAAGGTGAAGCGCAATACTAGCCAGCACCCGCAAGCGGCACAAGCCTGTTTGTTCTCAGGCCGGGCGCAATTGGCGCAGGCAATGTGCGGAAAGTTCGCCCACGGCGACTTTGGTGGCTGCGCTGTCGCGGCGGGCCTGATACTCGGCGACGCCTTCCTTGAGTCCGCGTTCGCCCAGCACGA
>JAEUNN010000899.1 GCA_016791085.1 Rhodocyclaceae bacterium
GCGCATCCTGCGCCTATCCGGCGCGCTTTTGACCTCGATCAATAACCCTACTGTTGTAGGGGTATAAACTGCGTTTCATCGAATTTGATGCCGGAAACAAACAATTTCCGCGCGCAGGACCGGCCCGCGATTCACATCTGGCGTGGCTCTGCGGGCGGTTCGCGGTTCCGGACCGGGGTTTGTGCGATCCAGGTTTCGGGACACGGCATACAGTCTCTCTGTTGGGGTTGGGGGCGCTAGTCGCCCCCTTTTTTTTGCCCGCAGGTTTTCGTGCCCGGCGCAACACCCTGGCCCGATTCACTGGATCAGCTTGATCTGTATCAAGCCCGGCAACGCCCCCTTGGGTACACTGCGCGGCATTGCGGCCAAAATGCTGGTTCCGGAGGAAAGGTCGCAATTCACAAAAATATGATTTTTTTCATCAACTTCCGGTATGAGGTGAGTAATGTCATCGCAAGCGACTTACAACTACAAGGTCGTGCGGCAATTCGCCATCATGACGGTCGTCTGGGGCATAGTGGGGATGCTGGTCGGCGTAATCGTGGCCGCGCAGCTCGTCTGGCCTCAGTTGAACGTCGTCGAGTGGTTGTCGTACGGCAGGCTGCGTCCGTTGCACACGAACGCAGTCATTTTCGCGTTCGGGGGCTGCGCGCTGTTTGCAACGTCCTATTATGCTGTTCAGCGAACCTGTCACACGACGCTGTTCGCGCCCGCGCTGGCGGCTTTTACCTTTTGGGGCTGGCAGCTCATCATCGTGCTCGCCGCGGTCACCTTGCCGCTGGGCTTTACGTCCGGCAAGGAATACGCCGAACTCGAATGGCCGATCGACGTGCTCATCACCGTGGTCTGGGTGGCGTACGCGATCGTGTTCTTCGGCACCGTCGCGAAGCGCAAGGTTACTCACATCTACGTCGCAAACTGGTTCTTCGGCGGCTTCATCCTGACGGTTGCATTGCTGCACCTCGTCAATAGCGCGGAAGTGCCGGTCACCCTGTGGAAATCCTACTCCGCCTACGCTGGCGTGCAGGATGCCATGGTGCAATGGTGGTACGGCCATAACGCGGTAGGCTTCTTCCTGACCGCCGGCTTCCTCGGCATGATGTACTACTACGTGCCCAAGCAGGCCGAACGCCCGGTGTATTCCTACCGCCTGTCGGTGGTGCACTTCTGGGCGCTGGTGTTCACGTACATGTGGGCCGGCCCGCACCATCTGCACTTCACCGCCTTGCCCGACTGGACCCAGTCCCTCGGCATGGTGTTCTCGCTGATTCTGCTGTCGCCGTCCTGGGGTGGCATGATCAACGGCATCATGACCCTGTCCGGTGCCTGGCACAAGCTGCGTACCGATCCGATCCTGAAGTTCATGATCACCGCGCTGTCCTTCTACGGCATGTCGACCTTCGAAGGTCCGATGATGTCGGTCAAGACCGTGAATGCGCTGTCGCACTACACCGACTGGACGGTCGGCCACGTGCATAGCGGTGCGCTCGGCTGGGTGGCGATGATTTCGATCGGCTCCATCTACTACTTGCTGCCGCGCCTGTTCGGCCAGAAGGAAATGTACAGCGTCAAGCTCATCACGGCGCACTTCTGGATCGCCACCATCGGTGTCGTGCTGTACATCGCCTCGATGTGGATTTCCGGCGTGATGCAGGGCCTCATGTGGCGCGCCACCAACGCCGACGGTACGCTCACCTATGCGTTCGTCGAAGCGGTGAAGGCGTCCTACCCATTCTGGACGATCCGTGTCCTGGGTGGCGTGATGTTCCTCTCCGGCATGTTCATCATGTTCTACAACATGATCAAAACTATCGCCGGCAAGCAGCCCTACAACGCCCCCGTGGTCGCACCGATAGGCGCGGCTGCGTAAGGAGACATGACAAATGGCTGAATCCAAGCATGAAATAATCGAGCGCAATCTGCCGCTCATGATCATCCTGACCATCATGGCGGTGGCCGTGGGTGGTCTGGTGGAAATCGTTCCGCTGTTTTTCCAGCACTCCACGACGGAGCCGGTCGCCGGCGTCAAACCTTACGAGCCGTTGCGGCTGGTCGGGCGCGACATCTACATCCGCGAAGGCTGCTACAACTGCCACTCGCAGATGATCCGTCCGTTCCGTGCCGAAACCGAGCGCTACGGCCACTATTCGATGGCGGGCGAGTCCGTGTATGACCACCCCTTCCAGTGGGGCTCCAAGCGCACCGGTCCCGACCTGGCGCGCGTCGGCGGCCGCTACTCGGACCAGTGGCATCGCATCCACCTGCTGAATCCGCGCGACGTGGTGCCGGAGTCGAACATGCCGGCCTATGGCTGGCTGGATCGCCCGGCCAAGGTGGACGACATCGAGAAAAAGATGGCCGCTCTCAACCTGGTGACCTTCAAGGTCGATGGCAAGCCCCCGTACTCCGAGGAGGACATCAAGGGTGCGCGCGCACAGGTTGAAGGCAAGACCGAGCTCGACGCTCTGATTGCCTACCTGCAAGGGTTGGGCACCGCCGTCAAGAACGTGAGATAAGACCATGGATATGGGTACCCTCCGGTCGATCGTTACCGTGGTGAGCTTTCTGTGCTTCCTGGGCATAGTGTTCTGGGCCTACAGCGCAAAAAACCGCAAGTCCTTCGAGGAAGCGGGGCGCATTCCGCTGATGGAGGATGACGATCTGCCGGCGGGCTCTTCCGGTCCCAACCGCGATCAAGGAAAACAATCATGAGTGATTTCATAAACGGCTTTTGGAATGTGTATGTGATGGTGCTGGTGGCACTTAGCCTCCTGTACTGCCTGGTCGTGCTGATGACCAATCGCACGGAAAAGCAGTCGGGTGGCGTGCAGCTGCACGGCAACGTGTGGGACGAAAACCTGCAGGAATGGAACAACCCGCTGCCGGGCTGGTGGATGGGCCTGTTCTGGCTGACCGTGCTGTTCGCGATCGCCTATCTGGCGGTATTCCCCGGCTTCGGCAACTACAAGGGGGCGTTCGGCTGGAGCTCTGTGGGCCAGTATCAGGACGAGATGAAAAAGGCGGCGGAAAAGTACGACCCGATCTTTGACAAGTTCCTCAAGCAGGACATCAAGGCGGTTGCTGCCGATCCCGAAGCCAAGGCCATGGGCGAGCGTCTGTTCCAGACCTACTGCGCGCAGTGCCACGGCTCC
>JAEUNN010001067.1 GCA_016791085.1 Rhodocyclaceae bacterium
CGACGCGAAGGGCCAGACCGCCGGCAAGCCGGTCACGCTCGCCACCGGCCAGGAACTCGAAAGCGCGGTCGATCTGGTGGTGCCGGGTGAAGTGCCGATCGTGATTTCGCGCCGCTACAACCCCTTTGACGCCTTCGCCTATATCGCCAATTTCCAGCAAAGCCTGGGGGTCAACTGGACGCTGAATTACGACGTGGCGATCATGCCGTTTACCGGCGACCACAGCGTGCGCCTGGTGCAGCCGGGCAATGCGCGCGCGGACCTGGTGCGCGGCGGCGACGGGCGCTTCCGCAGCAGCGGCAATCTGCAGTACGACGGCGCGGAACTTATCAAGGTGGGCGGCAGCAATCCCAGCGTGGCCGGCCAACTGGACGGCGGCACGCGCCCGCCCATGGCCAGCGTCGAGCCGGTCACTTGCCAGTACGATGGCAGTTATTACGAACTGCGCAAACGCGACGGCAGCGTGCTGCGCTTCGACGCCGCGCCGGGGGCCACGCGGGTGCGCATCAGGGGCGGCTGCCTGTATTTCCTGACCGAAATGCGCGACCCGCAGGGCCGCTACTTGCGCATCGTGCGCGGCGGCGACGGCAAAATATCGCGCATCGAAACCAGCAGCGGGCAGTCGGCCAGCTTCAGCTACGGCGACGGCGGCGTGGTGTCGAGCATTACCGATCACACCGGCCGCAGCGTGCACTACCGCCACGAGCGCGTCGATGCGCTGGGCGGCTTGCGCGGCCTGGGCGCCGAATCGGCGGCCGGCAGCGCGCAGGTGCGCGCGGCCGAAGTGGCGGCAACTAACGCCGGCATCAGTCCGATCGCGCCGTACCGCATGGCAAGCGCCAGCACGCCCGAAGGCACCTACGCCTACACCTACGAGGACGATCCGCCCGCGCTGCGCCTGGGCGGGCTCAGTTTCAATAGTGCAAGCGGCAGCAGCGCGCCCGTGTCCGCCGCGCCCGCCACCTGTGCCAACGTGCGCGGCGGCGCGCGCATCAAGACGATTCAGTTGCCCGGCGTGGACGGGGTGTTCACCAACTATTACGGCCCCTCCAAGCGCGTGCTGCGGCAAACCTGGCCGGACGGCACGGAATTGCGCTTCAACTACAAGGTGGTGGGCGGCTGCGTGCCGGGTCTGCGTGCGGCCGAGGTCGGCTCGGGCAACGGCAATTTGCTCGAAGGCGGCAGCGCCACCGGCACCTGCAGCGGCGCGGGTTGTGCGCGCATCGATTCCTGGGACGGCCAGTCGGTCACGGGCGGCGACATCGTCGGCACCGAAGTGGTCGATAGCCGCGGCAATAAAATCAGCCAGGATTTCAACGGCAGCGGGCTCGCCACCAAAGCCGTCGATGCCAACGGCCAGTCCGTCACTTATACGCGCGATGCGCAGAACCGC
>JAEUNN010000580.1 GCA_016791085.1 Rhodocyclaceae bacterium
GCGCGCGGCGGGCTTGCCGGCGGCGGCTGCGCCTTATCTGCAGGTGAATGGCCAATACCGCCGCCTGGATGGCGACTGGAATGGCGAGGCGCGCAGCCTGAGTCTGTTGCTGTCGCGCCCGGGCGGCGCGCTGGACCCGGACACGGGGCGGCGCGTGCTGCCGCTGGAACTGGAATTGCGGCTGGGCTAAAGCCGCGCACCGGGCGGTGCAACCTGGGCACCGCCCGGCGCGGCGCAAGCCGGCACCTGTCCCGGCCTGTGGCCGCGTCGTGCCGCGCGGCGGTCACTCGATTAAACTGCGGGCTTTTGTGGCACTGACGCGTAGCAAAGGAAAAGCTGATGCACAGGCAACTATCTGCCCTGGTCTGGTGTGTGGCCTTGTGGCTGGGGCTTGCGGCGGGCGCCGCGGGAGCGGCGGAACCCACCAGCGCGCCGCAACTGCGCCTGGAAGCGGGCATGCATACGGCTGTGATCAAACGCGTCGCCACCGACGCGGCCGGACGCTATACGGTGACGGCCTCCCACGACAAAACCGCCCGCGTGTGGGACATCGCCAGCGGCCGCTTGCTGCAGGTGCTGCGCCCGCCGATAGACGCGGGCAATGAAGGCAAACTATACGCGGTTGCCGTGAGCCCGGACGGGGAAACCGGGGCCGTGGGCGGATGGACCGGCTACGACTGGCAAAAGCAGCATCAGGTGTACCTGTTCGAGCGCGCGAGCGGGCGCTTGCGCGCTCGGCTCGGCGGGCTGCCCAGTGTCGTCCTTCACCTGGCCTTCAGCCCGGACGGCATGTGGCTTGCGGCCACGCTCGGACGGGGACACGGCGTGCGCGTATGGTCCCTGCGCACCCCATCCGCGGCACCGCTCGCAGACGGGGATTATGCGGCCGGCTCCTACGGCGCCGCTTTCGGCCCCGGCGGCCGGCTGGCCACGACGTCCGACGACGGATTTCTGCGCGTGTACCAGGTCGGCTCCGGCGCGCTGCAACTGCTCGCAAAGCGCGCCGCGCCGGGCGGAAAGGAGCCATATGGCATTGCTTTCGACCCCACGGGCCGGCACCTCGCGGTCGGCTACGATGATGCGGCCCGCATCGACGTGCTCGATGCCGCGACGCTACGGCCGCTCTGGCAGCCCGACACCAGCGGCATGGATAACGGCAACATAAGTTCCGTCGCCTGGAGCGCCGACGGCCAGCGCCTCGTGGCGGGCGGTACCTGGCAAGTTGCGGGCAGTCGCCCGGTTCGCATGTGGCCTCAGGGCGGCCGCGGCCAGCCGCAGGATGTGGCCTTCGCCAAATCCACGATCATGGATCTGGCCGCGCTGCCGGACGGCGCCATGCTGGTGGGCACGGGCGATCCGATGTGGGCCGTGCTGGATGCGCGCGGCGAGGTACGCGTGCCGGGCCGCCCGCCCATTGCCGACTTCCGTGGTAACCATGACGGCTTTGCGCTGAGCCGCGATGCGCGCCAGGTGCAATTTGCGTATGCGCCGCTCGGCGCCGAACCCTACCGCTTCGATCTGGCGAACCGCCGCCTGATTGCCGGTACCGATGCCTCTTTGGATGCACCGCGCACCTCGGGCCTGGATCTGCGCGACTGGAAAAATTCCACCCAGCCCACGCTCGCCGGCCGCAAACTGGCGCTCGATCCCTACGAAAGGTCGCGCGCCTACGCGCTCGCGCCGGACGCCAAGCGCTTCGCGCTCGGTGCCGACTGGACCTTGCGCCTGTTCGCCGCCGACGGCACCCGGATCTGGCAACAGCCTGTACCGGACGTAACCTGGGGCGTCAATATTCCGGCCGTCGGCCGGGTGGTCGTGGCCACCTATGCGGATGGCACGTTACGCTGGCACCGCCTCGACAACGGCCAGGAATTGCTGGCGCTATTCCTGCATGCCGACCGCAAGCGCTGGGTAATCTGGACGCCTTCGGGCTATTACGACGCCGCGCCCGGCGCCGAAGAACTGATAGGCTGGCACGTCAATCGCGGGCAGGACAGCGCGGCCGACTTTTACCCGGCATCGCGCTTTCGCGAGCGCTTTTACCGGCCCGACGTGATAGACCGCGTGCTCGATACCCTGGACGAAACCCAGGCGCTGGCCCAGGCCGATGCCGAACGCGGCCGGCGCAGCCAGCTCGCCAACGTGGCGCAATCGCTGCCGCCCAGCGTGGATGTGCTGTCGGCGCCGGAAGGCAATTTCGACGGTACCCAGCTGGCCGTGCGCTACCAGATACGCCACGCCGCCGACGCGCCCGCCACGGCCGTGCGCGTGCGCATCAACGGCAAGCTGCTGCAGGCGCGCAACCTCGAAGTGCTGCCGGCCGCAACCGGCAGCGCTTTCGTGACCGACCCGCCGCAAACCTTGCAGCTCACGCTGCCGCCGGAAAACGTGGAAATCCAGCTGTTCGCGGAAAACCGCCACGGCACGTCCGTGCCCGCCACGCTGCGCTACCGCTACACGGGCCGCACAGCGCCCGCGACCGATGCGCCCGGCACCTTGTACGTGCTGGCGGTAGGCGTGAGCGAATACGCCAAGCCCGATTACCGGCTGAAACTCGCCGCCAAGGATGCGCGCGACTTCGCCGCTGCGCTGCAAAAGCAGAAAGGCGGG
>JAEUNN010001061.1 GCA_016791085.1 Rhodocyclaceae bacterium
ATCGTTCCCACGCACCGGCTGTCGTGCTGCCAGACTTCCTGGCGCCAGGCTGAAACTTACGCAGCTCGTCCCGTCCGGCTGTGCCGCCGGGCCGAAACGGCGCTCTTCCCAACTGACCCTGCCGTCCGCCGCGACCAGCAATACCGTGCTCGATCGCGTGCCATAGTCCGGGCTCTGTACGAAAGCCGCCGACAACAAACGCTCCCATTCCAGGCTTACGCCGGTACGCGGCAAATTTTCGTCGGGCGCGATGCGATCGTCGCGCAATAACTCGAACATGGCTTCGGTCGCCGGCAGGGCATGCAGAGCCTGCGCGAGCAGGGACTTGCCCTTGACCACCTTGGGCCAGGGCGTATCCAGCATGTCGTTCGACAACCCATAAACGCCCGCCGCAAGTTCGTGCGGCGCCGCGCCGGTATTGGCGAAATAACGCATCTGTGCGGCACTTCCGTAGAGCAGGTTGTAAGCGTTATGCGCCGGGGCGCTGGCCGCAAGTTTGTTCTGGTAATCGATGGGCGCGTCATGCCCGCACAGATAGTCTGCGACCAGGGCGCCGCGCGAAGGCGCTGCCGGCCGCACGCGCGCGGGATCGCGATGATTGGTCAGTGCGGCGAAGCGCCCGCCGCGCGTGATGCCCATCCACGTACCGCCGCTTTGCAGGTCGCGCCCGGCAAGCAATTCCGGATGATCAATCCAGAACTCCGAAGGCTGGGTGGGGCGCGCATAAAATTCGTCGCGGTTTGCCGCCACGACCAGCGGATAGTCGGGGTGGGCGCGCAAGGCCATGAACAGGAGGCACATGGCGGGAATCAGGCGCCGACTGGAACGCGGCGGACGCCGGCACAGCGCCACGCGGGCGGCGCGCTGGTGACTGACTGGCAGGGCTTGAGCATGCTCGCGGCTGCCCCATCAACCCGGAATGCGGAAGCGCTCCATGTGGCGCGCCGAGCCGGGCACGAGGTAAGCGTACAGGTCGTGGCGCTGCACCTGCAGCCCCAATTCGACTTCGAAGCTGCGCGGATCGGCCACGCCTTCATAAATTTCCATCCAGGTGCCGGCATCGTCGACGCGGCGCCGGTAGCGGCCCGCCACGCCCGTTGCGGCGTGCAAGGACGCCTGCATGAGCGCCAGCGCGGCGCCAAACTCGGCACAGCGCTCGGGCTGGGCCAGGCGGTAATAGATGTAATAGTCAATTTGCATCGGTACGCAGCCGCCGGTGCGGCGATTTATCGGCCCGGGCAGCCCGCATCAGTCGACGCCATACGGCAGGGCCTGCAGTTGCAGCGGCGGACCGTCCGCGCCAGCCAGGCGGAAGCTGGCGCCGGCCGTTTGCAGCACGGCGAGCAGATCGGCGCCACCGGCGGGGCCGGGCGCGGCATCCA
>JAEUNN010001064.1 GCA_016791085.1 Rhodocyclaceae bacterium
TAGGGTCCGGCATCACGCTGCGCGGCTACGGATTTATCGGCGACTGGTCGAACGGCCAGACCTTCACCAACGCCGGCAGCATCGTTGCCGACGTGAGCGGCCAAACCTGGACTTTAAGCCCCGCCACCTTCACCAATCTGAGCGGTGGCAGCGTGTCGGCCACGGCTGGAAATCTGACGCTTACGCCCACCACGCTAAATCTGAATTCAGGCGGCACGGTACAGGTCGCCGGCGGCGCGATCACCATCAACCCGGCCAATACCTGGAGTAACGGCGGAACCATTAACCTTAGTTCCGGCGCGCTGAATCTGGGCAGCAGCATTACGCTCGCCAGCCTGGGCAGCTACAACCGCAGCGGCGGTGCGGTCAATCTGACCGGTACGCTGGATTTGGGCGGCGGCACGCTGAACGTGGGTTCGGCCGGCCCCTTCGGCACGGGCGGCCTGAGTTCCGTGACCGGCAGCAACGCCACCATCCGGAACGGCACCATCGTGTCCTCCGACGCGAGCCCGGTGCTGACCGCGGTGAGCAATCCGAATTTCGACGCCGTGACGCTGGCAAATGGCGCCAATCCCGACCTCACGGTAAATGGCAGTATCGATGTATTCAACGGCATCACGCTGGGCGGAACCATCAACAAGGGCAATTCCACCTGGTGGTTCAACGGTGCCGGCACGGTCGCGCTGGGCGGCAGCGGAACGCTCGTTTCCGCGGGCGGCGCGCTTTACAGCTTTTTCTCGCCGGCCAACGGCCAGACCATACAGTTAGGGTCCGGCATCACGCTGCGCGGCTACGGCTTCATCGGCGACTGGTCGTCCGGACAAACTTTCGTCAATGCCGGTGCCATCGTTGCCGACGTGGCCGGCCAGACCTGGACCATCAATCCAGCCACTTTCACGAATCAGAGCGGCGCGTCGATTGCGGTAGAGAGCGGCGCGGCCCTCGCCTTGAACGGCAGCAACCTGAACCTGGGCGGCACGGTGTACCTGGCCGGCGGCACGCTCAACCGCTCGGTTGCCAACCTGAACATTCCGTCCGGTACGGCCTTGAATGGCTACGGCAATATCAACACCGGCAGTTTCGCGCTGGTCAATAACGGCAGCATTAACGTCGGCGATAACGGCGTGCCCAGCATCGGCTTGCTCACGGTGACCGGCAATTTCACGCAAAGCAGCGGCACGCTGGTCATGGAACTGGGCGGGCGCGTGCGCGGCGTGAGTTACGACGCGCTGGACGTGAGCGGCACGGCCAGCCTGGGCGGCACGCTGAATGTCCTGCATACGGGCGGATTCACGCCGGGCACGCTGGAAACGTTCCATCTGGTGCGTGCGAACAGCCGCTCGGGCACGTTCGCGACCGTAAACCAGCCCGGCAGCTACAACGCCCTGTATGGCAGCGCGAGCATGATGCTGGCGCTGGGCGTGAGCGGCATCAACGAGTGGATCAGCAATTCCAGCGGCACCTGGGACACGGCCGGCAACTGGTCGCAGGGACACGCGCCGACCGGCACCGAAATTGCCGTGCTGGACCGCGGCAATGCGGCCAACCCGACCATCACCGTCAATACCACGGGCATGGTTGCCGGGGCCGTCAGCTCCTGGGAAATTCTGAACATATCTTCGGGTTCGCTGGCGGTATCGGGGCCCTTCACCCAGACCGGCCAGACCCTGACCGTGAGCGGCGGCGCCTTGAGCGCGGGCGGCGGCAACATCCAGGTACTCAATATGACGTCCGGCAGCGCGACCTTCACGGGAGCGGTCGCGGTCGGGCAGTTGTTCCAGACTGCCGGCACGCTGGGCGGCGCCGGCACACTTACGCTGACCGGCACGGGTTCGTCCTGGACCGGCGGCAGCGGCGCCTGGACCGGCGGCGGCACCGTGCGCGTGGCAAGCGGCGCCGACCTCACGCTGTCCGGCTCCGGCACCGGCAAT
>JAEUNN010001088.1 GCA_016791085.1 Rhodocyclaceae bacterium
TCCAGAGCGGCGCGGGCTGGCTCGCCACCGATAACGTGCAGGGCAATCCGAACTGGAGGCTGCCGGGCTATGACGACTCCGGCTGGGTCCCGGCCTATGCCCCCTATCCCAACGATTTCACGACGCCGCAGGACATATTCCCGCACTCCCAGTCGCAACTAATGTGGCACTGGAACCCGGCCACGCCGACGCCGCCGGACGGCACCAACGGCAGTACGCAGGCGTACTTCCGCTACGGCTTCACGCTCGCGCCGGATGCCGGCAATGCGCTCTACGGGCGCGCGCACGTGGTGGCCGACGACAGTTTCGTGCTCTATGTGAATGGCACGCAGGTCGGCAACGGTCTGCTCGGCAGCCAGCAGCGCCCGCTCCCCGATGCCAACGGCGTGCACCAGCCGCTGCCCTTGAGTTTCGACATCAGTGCTTACCTGCAGCCCGGAAACAACGTGCTGGCGATGGCGGCGCGCAATTTCGTGGCGGGCGGGCAAAACTATGCCTATGCGTTTTTCGACGGATGGGTGGCCAATACCCCGGCCCTGACGGCGTTCGACCGCCTGCGCGAACGCGATCTGAATCAGCGCGGCGACGGGCTGGTCACGCTGGACCTGGTTACCGACCGCAAGTGGCTGGACCTGTCGCGCACGCGGGGGCTGTCTTATGCGGACATGACCGGTCCGGCCAATGACTGCAATCCCACCTGCACGACCGGCCAGTACGCCGGCTGGACCATCGCCACCCTGGACGACGTGCGTCAGCTGTTCGATGACGCCGGACTGCCGGGCTTCAGCGAATTCCGCTCGGGCGACACCTGCGGCTCTATAGTTTGCCGCAACAACCTGACGGTGTTTTTAAGTCTGGTCGGCGCGATCGGCAATTTCCAGCTGCTCGGCCCGCAACAGCAGCCCGATCAGTTCTTCGGCGACCTGCTCGAACTGGTGGATGGCATCACCCGCACGCGGGTGCCCGGCGATTCGCCGCTATGGGATTTGTTCCAGATGACGCCCACCGATGCCGTGTTCGTGCCGGGCGCGGGCGTGGTGGACTGTTGCGACTATCAGTACACTTACGATACGCGGAACGGCCCGCTCGAACTGGCTGCCAGCGATCCCGGCATAGGCGTGTGGCTGTTCCGCGTGCCCGAGCCGGG
>JAEUNN010001095.1 GCA_016791085.1 Rhodocyclaceae bacterium
GGTGTTGATGAGCGTGGGCCACAGCGAGCACAGCGTGACGGTGATGGCCGATACGACGAAGGATTTTTCGAACATGGGGCTGCTGCTGGTGTAGACCGCGCTGACCACCAGGGTCACGATGGGCAGCCAGGCGAGCGGCGATACCGGACGGAAAATCTGGATCATGGGGTTCAGCGCGATCTGGAAATTGCGCGACAGGCCGCACAATATGCCCAGCGGTATGGCGATCAGGGTGCCGATCGCAAAACCCGTGAACACCGTATAGAGGCTGGTCACGATCTGGTCGAAATAGGTCGGCTTGCCGGTCCAGGGGCGCACCGTCACGTCGGCGGCCGGGTTTTCCGCGCGCGCTTCGGCCACGCGCTTTTCCTGGCGCTCGTAAAATTCCGCGCGCTTCTGGCGTTCGGCGTGGTGTTCATCGACCAGACCGTGTGCTTCTTCCCACACCTGCGCGGGGCCGGGTATGGCGCCCAGGCTGGTTTGCACGCCTGAAGCGAGGGCGTGCCATATGGCCAGAAAAATCACGAATGCGAGGACCGGCACGCCGATCTGGCGCAGAATGTCCTTGATCTGTTCCTTGGGATCTTCGCCCGCGGCGAGGCGCACGAAGGGCACGAACCAGGTGAAGCCGGTCTTGTTCAAAAAATTGGCTCTTTTGAAATTCAAGTGGGTTACGCGGTTTTCGGCCCGAAATTCGGAAGGTCAAGCTTGCCGGCGATTAGAAACAGGACAGTGCGCATGGTCGTGAATCGCGTGTATCCCCGAGCCTTGCGTTTAGCGGCCTGGAAAAGCCCATTGATTTCCTCCAGAAAACCGTTGGTTTGTCGGGTCTGAGCCCAGGCAACGATACCGTCAAAGTGGCTAAGGACCATCTTCGCGACGTCCTTCATCGGCTCGACCTTGGACCGCATGACATTGCTGCACCACTTTTTCAGCAAGGCAGTGGCAACGTTGATTTGCTTTCGATCGAGAATTTCGCGCAGTTGCTCGCGATACAACCACGCGCGAGCGGTGCGGCGGCTTGGCGCACGGCGGATGAACGCGTCGAGGTCATCGCGCTGCTGCTCGTTCAGGCGACTACGATCCTTGAGCAGGGTCCAGCGCATGCCCTTGAGACACGGATCGTGCTTTTGTTCGATCCGCCGCATGCGGTCTACGGCGGAAGACGCGTGGGCAATCACGTGA
>JAEUNN010001121.1 GCA_016791085.1 Rhodocyclaceae bacterium
CACCATGGGCAACAGCGCCAGTTCCAGCGGCATGCCGCGCGTTTCGAGTTCGGCCGCGATGAGGGGCAGATACATGCGCACGCGGTCGGCGCGCCGGCCGAAAAAGTTGCTGCGCGCAAATTGCTGCGCAAAGCGCTCGGCACGTTCGTCCTCCAGCACCGGCAGCGCAAAGCCGCGCCGCAAGCGGCCCCACAGCGTGGCTTCGGCGAGTAATAGCGGGTCTATCGCGGGGCCGGCTGCCGGTGCCGCGGCCGGCGTCTGCGCTGCCGCGCCGGCCGGATCGGCGGGGGCGGGTGCCGCGGCGGCGGGCGTGGCGGCGCTGCGGACGGGCGGCGGCGCAAGGTCGGGCTGCACGCCGCCGGGGCTCTGGCAGGCGGCCAGCAGGCACAACAACAGGGGGGCGATGATCGCGCGGGCGCGGGCCGGCATGGCCGGAACCACCCGCCTCGCGTCGCGCGGGCGGGCTGTGCCGCCGCAAACGGAAAAGGCGTACTGCATGGGAAAACCTTCCAGACCTACAAACCGCGGCACTTTACCGCGCTTTGCCTGCGCATTGCCACAAATTTGTCATGTGCAATCTTGTCCCTGTTGGCAGCCGCGGCGCCGGCGCAGGCCCGGCTGGCCGGTTGCGCGCAGCGCGCGGCGGCCGCGCCGGCCCTGCCGGCAGCCTGCGCTTAGTCCGGCAGACCTTGCGCCGGCAAGGCCGTTAATAGCGATGCCGGCGGCACACCTTGTGCAGTCCGCGCTGTGGCCGGAGCGGGCCGCGGCGGTCCCGGCTAGTGACGCAAATGCAAGGCAGGGTGGCCCCGCTGCGCGCGCATTTGCAGGCTGTGCCGGGGGGCTGCGCGCAGCGCACAGGCGCCTTGTAAGTTTTGCGTGAGATGCCGCCGCGCGCCGCGTCAGCCGGCTCCCGCCACGCCGGCTAAGGCTGGCGCATGCCGGCGCGCCGCGCGCCGATGCGCCGCCGCGGCGTTGTATAGTGCCGGCTTGCCGTTCAAGTTGCAGGGAGGGTTGATATATGTCAGTCGCGGCGGAGGCGAAAAAATTCGTCCCGGAAACGCGCTTCGGTTTCTGGTTTCTTGGCACTGAAACCTGGGCGCAGCATGTGCTCAAAATCGCCATCCAGGATTTGTTGCGCCTGGTCGGGCCGGACGGGTTGCCGCAGCGCCCGCTGTTGCTGGACGCGGGTTGCGGGCAGGGCAAGTCGTTTGCATTGCTGCAGCAGGCT
>JAEUNN010001158.1 GCA_016791085.1 Rhodocyclaceae bacterium
GCGTCGGGTCGGCAAGGCCGGCGTCGGCAAAACCTTTGCGGCGCAGGCGGCAGGCATCGCACATACCGCAGGCGCGTCCGTCCGCGTCGGCCTGGTAGCACGACACCGTCAGTCCGTAATCCACGCCCAAATCCTGGCCGGCGCGCACGATTTGGGCTTTCGTCATGTCGATGAGCGGCGTATGGATTTGCAGCCGCGCACCTTCCACCGCGGCTTTGGTGGCCAGATTGGCCATCGTTTCGAAGGCGCGTATGTATTCCGGCCGGCAGTCGGGATAGCCGGAATAGTCGAGCGCATTGACGCCTATGAATACGTCGTGGCTGCCCAGCACTTCGGCCCACGCCAGCGCCAGCGACAGCATGACGGTATTGCGCGCCGGTACATAGGTGACGGGTATGCCGGGCTGCACGCCCTCCACCGGCACGGCGATCGCCGCGTCGGTCAGCGCCGAGCCGCCGAATTGCGCCAGGTCGAAATGCACGACGCGATGCCGCACCGCGCCCAGCGCCGCGGCGACGCGCGCCGCGGCCGCCAGTTCCGCCTTGTGGCGCTGGCCGTAATCGAAAGACAGACAATAGGCGTCATAGCCGCGGTGGGCGGCAATGGCCAGCACGGTTGCGGAATCCAATCCGCCGGATAACAGAACGACGGCTGCGGGTCTGGACATGCTAGGTACCATGCGTGGGTGGGCGGGATGGCCGCAGTGGCTGCGCGCCGCGCCATGGGCGGCGGCGCGCGCGGGCGGCCTTGCTGGGTAGCTCAGCCTGAGGCGGATCGGCTCACGTGCGGGGCAGACCGGTCATGCCGCACAGGGGGCGGCGCGGATCACCGCTTGGCAGGCCATCGGTCTGTCGCGCGTCCGTGCCGTCACGCCCGGCCTGCAGCTCGATGTTCCATTCAGGGCTTTTTCTTCGCCAGGCGCTGGCGTGCCACATCCGCGGGCGGTGTGCCGGGATATTTGGCGACCAGCGTTTCCAGCGACTTGCGCGCCGATTTGGCATCGCCCAGTTCGGTCTGGCAATTGGCGAGGCCCAGCAGGGCATCCGGCGCGCGGCTGTCGGACGGCCATTGCGTGGCGACTTCGCGGTACAAATCCGCCGCGGCGCGCCAGTCGCGCGCCTGGAACAGACTGCTGGCCTGCCAGAAACTGGCGGCCGGCACATAACTGCCGCCAGGATAGTTCTTGATGAAGGCCGCAAAGGCCGCCGCCGCATCCTTGAACTTGCCGCCCTTCAACAGGTTCAGCGCGGCTTCGTAGTCGCGCGTTTCCTGCGCCGGATCGATGGGTTTGGCATCGCCGGCGGTGCCCGGCGGGCGTGTGTCGGCACTCGCCTGGGCGGCCGTTTCGAGCTTGCGCAAGCGGTTGTCGAGATCGACGTAAAAATCCTTCTGCCGCTTGTTCATCTGCTCCAGCTCGTAGGTAAGTTCCTCGATCTGGCCCCGCAGCTTGGCAATGTCGCCGCGCAATTCCTCGATCTGATTGGCCGTTTCGATTTGCGCGCGGCTGGCCGCCTCCAGGCGGTCCAGACGCGCTTCGACCTGCGTGCGCAATTGCGCGATGCGCGCGCGCGCTTCGTCGTCGTCGAACATGCCGGCGTGTGCGCTGGCGGCCACCGCGAACAGCAGCAGGGAGCAGAGTTTTTTCATGGTTGGACGCGTCCTGCCGGGATCCGGCCGGTCAGAATTCCCCGTTATAGAGCATGTCGGCGCGGCGGTTTTCGGCCCAGGCGCTATCGTCATGGCCGGCGCTGCGCGGCTTTTCTTCGCCCAGGCTGACCGATTCTATCTGCGCATCTTTGGCGCCCTGCAGCAGCAGCGCGCGGCGCACCGCGTCGGCGCGCTTCTGTCCCAGCGCGAGGTTGTATTCACGCGAACCGCGCTCATCGGTATTGCCCTGTATGAGCATGCGCGCGTTGCTGTGTCCGACCAGGTATTTGGCGTGCGCGTCGATCTGCGGCTTGTATTCGTCCCGGATGGAAAAGTCGTCAAACTCGAAATAAATGCTGCGCTTGCCGAGCAGGCCGGCTTTAAGTTCGGCCGCGACCGCGCCGCCGGTCTGATTGGCATCCACGGTCTGCACGCCCACCCCGGAAGGTTTGGCGCCGGTGCGGTCTTCCACCGATGCGGCAGGCTGTTCGGATCCGGGTTTGCTGCTCGTGCAGGCGCCGAGCGCGATGGCAATCAGGCTGAGGTACAAGGCTTTTTTGGTCATGATGAATCGCTCCATGGGCGTGCTACTGAATATACGGCCCCCACGCCGGCTCGCGCACGTCACCCGCCTGCACCGACAGGCGTTGTTTTACCCGCCCGTCGGTCGAAACGGAAGCCAGTACGCCGCGGCCGCCAATTTCGGTTGCATAGAGGATGATGCGCCCGTTGGGCGCGAAGCTGGGGGATTCGTCACGCGTGGAATCGGTCAGGGTTTGCGACTGACGCGTCCCG
>JAEUNN010001175.1 GCA_016791085.1 Rhodocyclaceae bacterium
GCTGCGCGGCTATCTGGAACGACTGGAACGCGCCGTGCGCGATGACGTGGAGGCCGGCAATGACGCCGCCAGTGCGCCCGGCCGGTTGGATCTGGCGGACTATCGGTCTTGGGCCGGCTATGTGCCCGAGCACGGCCTGAACGTGCAAAAGCTCTGGCGTGAATTCGAGGACCGGCAGTTCGGCCAGTGATTGCGGCCGCAGATGCCCGGCACGGCATGGACTTGGCGCCGCGCCGGCACCCTCATTCCGGCGGACGGGCGATCACTCCGCAGCGCAGCGCGAGGTGGGCGAGGGCGGCGGCATTGTCCAGGCCCAGTTTGTCCTTGATCGCGGTTTGGTGGTTCGCCACGGTTTTGGCCGACAAGTGCAGCGCCTCGGCGCAGGCAGCCGGCGACATGCCGCTGGCGATGAGGCGGAATACCTCGAATTCGCGCGGGGTCAAACCTTCGAGCAGATTCTGTTCGCTGCCGCCGGCTTCGCTGAACCAGATGCCGCCGCGGGCAACCTGGCGTACCGCGGCACATAAATCCTGCGGCGCGGAGCGCTTGCCGAGGTAGCCGGCCGCACCCAGTTCGCGCGCACGTTCGGCCAGCGCCGGCTGGTCATGGATGGAAAACAGCAACACGCGCGCGCTGGGTGCGCGCGCGCGTATGCGTCGCAATAGTTCCAGGCCCGAGGCGTCGGGCAGGGACAGGTCGGTAATGGTGATATCCGGCTCGTGGGCCACGAAACACTGGTAGCCGGCCGCCATGCTGTCGGCTTCGGCCACCACGCGGCAGGCGCCGTCCTGTTCGAGCAGGCGCGCATAGCCGGCGCGTACGACCGGATGATCGTCGACCAGCAAAACGGCGATCATCCTGCATTCCTCAGTTGAACGCATGCGAGGATGCGGCCGGCGCGTCGTCTGGCCAGGCGCGACGACGCGCAGGGTCGCTCCCTATAAGGAGGAGCAACGACGTCAGGCGGCGCGCCAGTCGTGCCATCGGGTGCGTAGCGGCGCTCACCCGCACGGTGTGCTCGCGAAGGCGAATGAAGATCAAGCATTTCAGGGCTTTATTCAGCCATTAAAGCGGTCAACCGGGGAATGCAGGATCATGGCGCCGGCCCTGCGTTCGCGGCGGCCGCGTCGTGATCGTGGGCGGCGGCCAGCGGGAAACGGCAGTCGATGCGCGTCCCGTGTCCGGGTTCCGAACCGAGCGCAAAACTGCCGCCTGCCATGCGTGCGCGCTCTTCCATGCCTATCAATCCCAATCCTTGCCTGCGCGCTTGCGCCATGCCCTTGCCGTCGTCGACGATGCTGAGCAAAAGCTCTGCGTCGCGTACCGCGATGGTCAGTTCGACGCGCCCGGCTTCGGCGTGACGCGCGACATTCGTGAGCGCTTCCTGCACGATGCGAAATACCGTCATGCCCAGCGCCGGTCCGCAGTCCGGCAGGTCGCTGCGGGCCGCCAGCACGCAAGCGATGCCATGCCGGCGCGACCAGGCCGAACAGTGTTCCTGCAGCGCCGCGCGCAGTCCCAGCAAATCCAGCGTTGCGGGCCGCAGCACGCGCAGGCGGCTGCGCACCACCTGTCCCAGCGCGTCGGCCTCCGCGGCGATG
>JAEUNN010001104.1 GCA_016791085.1 Rhodocyclaceae bacterium
CACGGTCTTGCGGTAATTCGCGACGGCCTGGTCGTGGCTTGCGCGCGCGCCCGAAATGGCCGCGCTGCGCTGCCCGGCGTCGAACAGCGTGGCCGCCAGCGCCGGACCCAGCGACCAGTAACGCGCCGGGGCCGAAAACAGCTGGGCGAAGCTCGATGCCGAGCGCCCCAGGCTTGCCGACAGCGTGAGGGTCGGAAAGAACGCCGTCTGCGTGATGCCGATCTGTGCGTTGGCGGCCGCCACCTGGCGTTCCGCGGCGGCTACGTCGGGGCGGCGTTCCAGCAGGTCGGCCGGCAACAGCGGCGGTATCCGCACTTCCGTCGGGAGCGGAGGTTTTGCCTGCAGATTCAGATCGGCCGGCGCCACGCCCAGCAGTACCGCCAGCGCGTGTTCGAGCTGGGCACGCGTGAGGCGGTTTTCCACGGCCAGGGCCTGCGTGGTTTTGAGCTGGGTTTCCGCCTGCGCCACGTCGGCGCGCGTGGCAACCCCCGCGGCATAGCGGTTTTTGGTGAGCTGCAGGGATTTTTCGTAGGCCGCGATTTCTTCGCCTAGCAAATCCTGTTTCGCGTCCGCCACCCGCAGCAAAAAATAGTTCTGCGCCAGTTGCGCCTGCATGGCCAGCGCGACCGAGGCGACGTTGGCCGCCGCCGCCTGCGCGTTGGCACGGTCCACCGCCACGCCTAGGCGCACGCGGCCCCAGAGGTCGGGTTCCCAGCTCGCCGCGAGCCCCAGATTCACGTTATTGACCGTGCCGCGCGTGCTGCCGGAATTGTCGCCGCCGGACGCCGCCGCGTGCGCGCGGCTTGCCGCGAGGCTGCCGTTCAAGGACGGAAACAGCGCCGCGCGCGCCGCGTCGGCAGTGGCCTGTGCGACGCGGTATTGCGCTTCGGCGATGCGCAGATCCTGGTTGTCCGACCCTATGCGCGGCATGAGCCGGTCGAGGTCGGGGTCCGCGAACATTTCCCACCAGTTGCCGCGCAATTCGGTGTCGCGCGGGCGCGCCGGCTGCCAGTCGCCGGCCTCCTTGAACTGCGCCCCCAGGGCCATGGACGGCGCGGCATGTTCGGGCGGCGTGGCGCAGCCGGCCGCGAGCAGGGTGGCCAGCGCCAGCGCGGCGCAGCGCGGGGATTCAGGACGCATGCAGGGCTGCTCCGGGTTTACCGTGCGCACGCCGGCTGCGCACCCACAGCGACAGGCGATCCAGGTACAGATAGACCACCGGCGTGGTGTAGAGCGTGAGCAACTGACTCACGATGAGGCCGCCCACCACCGACACCCCGAGCGGATGGCGCAGTTCGGATCCTTCGCCGCTGCCCAGCGCGAGCGGCAGCGCGCCCAGCAGCGCGGCCATGGTGGTCATCAGTATCGGACGCAGCCGCTGCACGGCGGCGCGGCGTATCGCCTCGCGCGGGGCGAGGCCCTCGCGGCGTTCGATGTCGAGCGCCAGATCTATCATCATGATGGCGTTTTTCTTCACTATGCCTATGAGCAGGATTACCCCTATCAGCGCCATGATGTCGAATTCCATATCCACCAGCATGAGCGCGATGATCGCGCCGGCGCCCGCGGACGGCAGTGTGGACAGGATGGTGAGCGGATGGATGTAACTTTCGTACAGCACGCCCAACACGATATAGATCGCCAGCATGGCCCCCAGAATGAGCCAGGGCTGGCTTGCCAGCGACTGCTGGAAAGCGCGCGCGGTTCCCTGGAAAGAGCCGCGCAGCGTGGCCGGCACGCCCAGGCGCTGCATGCCGTCCTGGATCGCCAGCGACGCCTGGCCCAGCGACACGCCCTCGGCCAGATTGAACGAAATGGTCGAGGCCGCGGCCAGGCCCTGGTGATTTACCGCCAGCGCGGTATTCGTGTAGCGGTAACTGGCGATGCTGGAGAGCGGAATTTTTGCCCCGTCGTCGGCCTGGAACTGGATGTGGCGCAGCGATTCCGGGTGCTGCCACCATACCGGCGCGGCCTCCATGACCACGTGGTACTGGTTCAGTGCGGCATAGATGGTGGATATCTGGCGCTGCCCGAAGGCGTCGTTCAGCGTGGCGTCGATTTGCGCATAGGGTATGCCGAGCCGGGCGGCGGCGTCGCGGTCCACCTCCAGCGTGATCTGCAGGCCGCGGTCCTGCTCGTCGGTATTCACGTCCGTCAGTTCGCGCAGGCCGCTCATCATTTGCCGCACGCGCGGCTCCCAGGCGCGCAGGTCGGTCAGATCGTCGGATTGCAGCGTGAATTGAAACTGCGCGCCG
>JAEUNN010001214.1 GCA_016791085.1 Rhodocyclaceae bacterium
GCGCTTCGTCGGGCGTCGCGATGGTCACGCCGGGCGGCAGCACGGCCGCGATGCGCGCCCGCGCGGCGGCCGCATCGGCGCCGTCGGCCAGGCGCAGGTCGAGCCGGTTGATGCTGCCCAGGCGGCCGAAACGCCATTGCACGGTGGCGATGTCGGCCACCGCGAGGCGCTCGCCGCCGGCGCGGTCGGGCAGGATGGCGGCCACCTTGAGGTGCACCACGGTGAGGCCGCTCTTGACCGCCAGCGTGTCGCCGCGCGCAAGGCGCAGCCAGCTGGCGGCACTGCGGCTCAGATATACGGCGTCAGGCCCGGGCAAGCCGCGGTCGCCGCCGTCCTCGGCCGTATTCGCCGTCGACGCCGTGAACAGCGCGGCCTGCAGGCGCGCGTGCTGAAACACATCGAGTCCCAGCAGCAGCAGGGACGGCGCTTCGGCGGGCAGACCTTCGACGCGCGCAAAAATTTCCAGGCCCGGGCTGGCCACCGCCACGCCGGGCAGTTGGGCCACGCGCGGGTAAAGGTTTTCGTCGAATCCTTCGCGGCCGGCGCGCAGCTCGAAATCCGCACTGCCGGACAGGCTGCGCATGCCGTGTTCGAATTCCGCCAGCGCCGATCGATTCACCAGCGCCACGCCCAGACCCAATGCGACGCCGGTGGCGATTGCCAGCACCGCGAGCAGGATGCGTCCCGGGCGGCGCCAAGCGCCGCCCAGCACCGCGCGCATGAGCGCAAACCGCTGGGCAAACAGGTCCATGTATGGTTTCCGGTGCGCCGTGGATCGCCCTGTGCGGGCACCAGCGGCGCCGATCCAGCTTATACACCAGGGCAGGCGGCCGGGGCGGCGGCGCCGCCGCCTGTGCTATGGTCCGCCCACCCGGGCGGCACGGATTTGCCGCCCCTGCCCAACATTCGACGGCATCCCAGACTTGACATGTCCTTGCCCAGTTCAAGCTCCGCCGCGCCGCCGGCACGGCCCGCAACGGTGCTGCTGTACGCGGCGCTGGCCGTGCCGGCGCTGGCGGCGGCCCTGCTCGGCGGGATCAGTGGCCGCATCGCGCCGCAAGCCGCCGCGCACCTGGCGTTCGCGACCGGCATGTTGCCGCTCATCCTG
>JAEUNN010001216.1 GCA_016791085.1 Rhodocyclaceae bacterium
GGCGGCCGCGACTGCCAGGCGCTCCAGGCTCATGCGCTTGTCGGCGCCAAGTTCGAGCATTTTGCTATCCACCAGCGCGGCGGCGGCGGCGAGGCCCTCGCGCTCATCGGGCGGGCAGGCGATGCGGAATTCATGCCCGGCGAGCGTAATGTCGAGCTGGCTCGTCACGCCGTTCATGCGGGCAGCCTTTCCATGAGCACCTCGATGCGTCCGCGCGCCTCTTCCATGCGCTGTTGCAGTTCGGCCTTGTCTGCTTCGAGTACTGCCACACGTGCGCGCAGGGCGGCATTTTCCGCGTAGAGGCGGCTCGAGGCGGCCAGCAGCCTGTCCATGGTCGCGTCAAGTTGGTCGAGTTCTAGCATGCGCAAACTATATGCGCGCGGCCATCCATGGTCAATCCCAACCCGGCCTGGCCGGAACCAAAAAGCTCGTCGATTGTGCGCAGGCCGGAAAAGCGGAGTGTACGAACAAGGGGAGTACCTCCTTGTATATCCCCCAAGACCAACCTTGCGGACCAATTCTTCGCTATTTCTGTAACGACTTGACGCCGAAGGGACTAATGCGGGTTGGCCGGCGTTTTCGCGCGGCGCCCGCGGCGCGTATAATTTGCGCGCTGCATCATGGCAGCAGGCTTTGCAGGTGTCGCGCCGCCACTAAGGCCGCGCGGTGAAACGGGAAACAGGTGCAATACCTGTGCTGCCCCCGCAACGGTAAGCGAATTCACGTGCATGGGCCCGCTCAGCGCCGGGCTGCCACTGCGGCCGCCGCCGCGGGAAGGCAATGCCGGCACGGCGCCCAGGCGCCATTCGCAAGCCCGGAGACCGGCCTGCAAATTCCACCAGCCGCGGGGCGCGGCGCAGGTCGGCCGCGCGCCCCTGGTCCGCTCCCCGTCACTACAGCAAGGCTCGGCGTGCGGGGACGCGCGCCGGCCCGGGAGAGTTCGATGGGACTGCCGGCCCCGGCAGCGGCGGCACTACTGCCCCGCCCGCATGCGCCATCACGCGCGTGCGGCCATGATTCGACCGTGCGCGAGGCGGAATGCCGCCAACGGCGCGTCGCAGCAAGTGCCTGCCGGCGCGCCCGGCCTGGCGCAGCCGGGTGTGCGGCAGGGTCCATTGCCAAACCGCCGTGCATACGCCTTGCCGGCATGAATCGAGCCGTCTTGCAAGCGCCCGGGCCAGGCGCCGGGGCCCAAGCATGAGGCGGCCCGACGGAACGCGAAAATTCCTGCCGTGGCGCTGGCCTGCCGGCGCACTGGCGGGCCTCGCGGTATGTGCCGCCGCGGCCGCCGCGCAGGTGACGGTGCAGGACGACAGCGGCGCGCGCGTGCAATTGTCGGCACCGGCCCGGCGCATCGTCACGCTGGCGCCGCATGCGACGGAAATGCTGTTCACGGTAGGCGCCGGAGCGCAGATCGTGGGCACCGTCGAGTACAGCGACTATCCCGACGCGGCGCTCAAAATTCCGCGCGTCGGCAGCTATCCGCAA
>JAEUNN010001106.1 GCA_016791085.1 Rhodocyclaceae bacterium
ACGATGCTGCTGGTGCTCATGGTGTCGAGCAAGGGCGTAGCCGGCGTGCCGCGCTCCTCGCTGGTGGTGGTTGCAGCCGTGCTGCCCATGTTCAACCTGCCTGAAGCCGGCATCCTGCTGCTGATGGGCATAGACCACTTCCTCGACATGGGCCGCACGGTAACCAACGTGCTGGGCAACGCCATCGCCACGGCCGCGGTCGCGAAGTGGGAAAACGCCATCACCCCGGTCGATGCGGCCGAAGCCGAAGCCGAAGAGCATCCGCTGCCGCTAGGCGAGCGCGTGCTCGCAGCGGCCTGAGGCCCGGGCGCTGCTTGAACCCCGGCACGCCTGGCGTGCCGGGGTTTTTCGTTTGCCGGAAACGCATTTGGGAGGACGCGGGGGGCGGACCGTATCGATCGCGCCCGCGCGCCTCCCACCCTGCCGGACGCCACAATGTGCCCGCCCGATTGATGCCAACCCTGGCCGCCATTGCGGCTAGGATGGGATGATTAACCCACCACGACACCATGCCTTCCCGCCACCCCCTGCGCGCCACGCTGCTGCTCCTGCTTTGCACCTTCATCGTGGCCGGCGCCTGCGCGGGCGCCTACCAGATGAGCCGCCGCATGGGGCTTGCAGACTTGCAGACCACCGGGCGCCACCGCCTGGATCTGTACGCGGCCAGCCTCGAACGCGAAATCGGCAAATACGCGTTTTTCCCGGCCACGCTGGAACTGGAAACCGAAGTGCTCGGTTTGCTGGAATCCGCCACCGACACGCCCCGCGCGAACGCCGTAAATACCTATCTCGAGCGGCTCAGCGAGCGCGCCGGCACCTTGTCGATCTACGTGCTCGACGCCACCGGCATCGTGCGCGCGGCCAGCAACTGGCGCCGCAACGACAGTTTCATAGGCGAGAACCTGACTTTCCGCCGCTATGTGCAAGACGCGCTCAATACCGGCAGCGGGCGCTTTTTCGGCATAGGCACGACGCGCGGCGAACCCGGGCTATACCTTTCTTCGGCGCTCGCGGCAGGCGGGCGCACCCTGGGCGTGGCGGTCGTCAAAGTCAGCCTGGAACAGCTCGAAAAATCCTGGAGCACGGTAGAAGCCCCGGTGCTGGTCGCCGACGAGAACGGCGTGGTCATCCTGAGTTCCGTCGCAGACTGGAAATTCACGACGCTGCGCCCGCTCGATGACGCCACGCGCGCGGCATTCGACCGCAGCCAGCAATACAACCGGCGCGCCTTGCAGCCGCTGCCGGTCACCGACATCGAGGCGCTGGACCACGGCGCCCGGCTCGTGCGCGTGGCGCGCGAAAACCCGGAATTGGTGAGCATTTTTCCGATTGCGGGCCGCTTCCTCGCGCAAACCCAGCCGCTCGCCGGCACCCCCTGGATGCTCACGGTGTATTCGCATACCGAGCAGGTGGAAGATTTGGCCGTCACGCGCGCGGGGCTCGCGGGTGCCGCCGCGGTGCTGCTGTGCATTGTCGCGGCCATGCTGGAACAACGCCGGCGCCACACGCGCGACCGCCTCGCCGCGCGCGAAGCCTTGCAGCGCGCGCACGACGAACTGGAACGCAAGGTGGTGGAGCGCACCGCCGACCTCACCGCCAGCAATGCGCGCCTGCAGGACGAAATCGCCGAGCGCATACGCGCCGAACGCACGCTGCGCGCCGCGCAGGACGAACTGATACAGGCCGGCAAACTGGCCGTGATCGGACAAATGTCCACCGGCATCGCGCACGAACTGAACCAGCCCCTGGCGGGTTTGCGCACATTGTCGGCCAATGCCGTGCGCTTTCTCGCGCGCGGCGACGCCGCCACGGCGCAAACCAATCTGGAGCGCATCGCGCAGCTGGTCGACCGCATGGGGCTCATCACGGGCGAATTGCGCAGTTTTGCGCACAAGTCCAGCGGTCAGCTGGCGCGCGTCGATGCGCGCGCGGTGGTCGATCAGTCGGTGGCGCTGCTCGAACAGCGCATCTACCGCGCCCACGCCGAGGTCGCCGTCGAATTTGCGCAGGGCGAAATATTCTTGCTGTGCGACGCCAACCGGCTGCAGCAGGTAATCGTGAATCTGCTCGGCAATGCGCTCGATGCGATGGCCGGGCAGACCCATCCGCGCGTGGAAATCAGCGCCCAGCCGGCCGGCGAGCGGGTGCGCCTGGTGCTGCGCGACCATGGTCCGGGTCTCGCGCCGGAAGCGCTGGCGCGGCTGTTCGAACCGTTTTTCACGACCAAAGAAGCCGGCGTGGGATTGGGTCTGGGGCTTACGATTTCCGCCGGCATACTCAAGGATTTTGGCGGCTGCCTCACGGGCGCGAACCATCCCGCAGGCGGCGCCCAGTTCATGCTCGAAATTCCGTGCGCGACCGAGGAGGCCCGCCCATGAGTGCCGATCTCAAGGTATTGATCGTCGAGGACGACCCGGACATACGCCTGGGCTGCGAACAGGCGCTGCAGCTCGAAGGCATCGCCACCGAGGCCGCGTCCAGCGCGGAACAGGCGCGGCGCATGGTAGGCCGCGACTATCCGGGCGTGGTGGTGAGCGACATACGCCTGCCGCGCATGGACGGCATGCAGTTCCTGCGCGAACTGCGGGCCGCCGATGCGGAACTGCCGGTGGTGCTGATTACCGGCCACGGCGACGTCACCATGGCCGTGCAGGCCATGAAGGACGGCGCGCACGATTTCATCCAGAAGCCATTCGCGCCCGAACACCTGGTCGAGGTAGCCCGGCGCGCGCTGGAAAAGCGCCGGCTGGTGCTAGAAGTGCGCGAACTGCGGCGGCGCCTCGAAGGCCGCGACCAGATCGAAGCGCGGCTGATAGGCGGCTCGGGCAGCATGGACAAACTGCGCACGCTCATTGCGGGCGTCGCCAATAGCGCGGCCGACGTGTTGATACACGGCGAAACCGGCACCGGCAAGGAGTTGGTGGCGCGCTGCCTGCACGACGCAAGCCCGCGCCGCAAAGGTAATTTTGTCGCGATCAATTGCGGCGGCATGCCGGAAAACCTGTTCGACAGCGAAATGTTCGGCCACGAAGCCGGCGCCTACACCGGCGCCGGCAAGCGGCGCATAGGCAAAATCGAATACGCGAGCGGCGGCACGCTATTCCTCGACGAAATCGAAACCATGCCCATCGTGATGCAGATCAAGCTGCTGCGCGTGCTGCAGGAGCGCACGCTGGAACGCCTGGGTTCGAATACGCCCATCCCGGTGGATTGCCGCGTGGTCGCGGCCACCAAGGAAGATTTGCGCGCGCTGTCCGACCAGGGCCGCTTTCGCGCCGACCTGTATTACCGCCTGAATGTCGCCATCCTCATGCTGCCGCCGCTGCGCGAACGGCGCGAGGACATTCCGCTGTTGTTCCAGCACTTTCTGCTGCAAGCCGCGGCGCGCCACGGCCGCCCGGTGCCGGCCGCCGACCCCGCGCGCGTGCGCCAGCTGGTCGGCTATGCCTGGCCCGGCAATGTGCGCGAATTGCGCAACGTGGCGGACCGCTGCGTGCTGGGCATAGAACTCGGCGCCCCGCCTTTCGGCGGCAGCGAGCCCGAAGCGCGCACGCGCCCGCTCGCCGAAACCGTGGAAGC
>JAEUNN010001225.1 GCA_016791085.1 Rhodocyclaceae bacterium
GGTAGCGCACGCCGCGGCCGTCCAGGTGGCCGCGCAAAATCGCCAGATGATCGACGAACTGGCTGAATACCAGCGCCTTGTGCCGGTTTTCCAATAGTTCGTCGACCAGTTCGGCGAAGGCCGCCAGTTTCGCGCCGGCTATGCCGGCATCCGCGGCAATCAGCGAGGGGTGGCAGCAGGCGCGCCGCAGGCGCGTGATTTCGGCCAGGATGCGCAGGTTGCGGCGCGTGCCGGCGTCGCCTTCCAGGCGCTCCAGCGCGGACAGGCGCAGCGCTTCATAGAGCGTGCGCTCCTCGTCGGACAATTCGATGCGCAAGGATATTTCGGTGCGCGGCGGCAATTCGGCCAGCACCTGGCTCTTGTTGCGGCGCAGCACAAAGGGCTGGATCAGTTTGCGCAGGCGCGCGCGTGCCGCCGGGTCACCCTGTTTTTCTATGGGCAGGGCGTAGCGCTCGGTGAATTTTTCGAAACTGCCGAGCAGGCCGGGATTGGTGAATTCGAACAGGTTCCACAATTCGCCGAGGTGGTTTTCGACCGGCGTGCCGGTGGTGATGAGGCGGAAGTCGCCGGATAGCCGCATGACCGCGCGGGCGCGCCGGGTTTCGCGGTTTTTTACGGCCTGCGCTTCATCCAGCACGATGCTTGCCCAGCGGCGCGCAGCGAAACGTTCGACATCCAGTTGCAGCAAACCGTAACTGGCGATCACCAGGTCGTAAGGACCGAGCGCGTCCAGCGTGGCGGCGCGGTCGCCGGGGCCGTACAGGCGCACGTTCAACGTGGGGGCGTGCTGGTTGGCTTCGGCCAGCCAGTTCAGGCACACCGACGTGGGGGCTACCACCAGGGCCGGGCCGGCCGCCGCCCGCGCCAGCAGCAGTGCCAGGGTTTGCACGGTCTTGCCCAGGCCCATGTCGTCGGCCAGACAGGCCCCCGCGCCCCAGTGCGCGAGGCGCATGAGCCACACATAGCCGTCGCGCTGGTAGTCGCGCAGTTCGGCGGTCAGCGTGGCGGGGACCTGCGGGTCCAGCGC
>JAEUNN010001230.1 GCA_016791085.1 Rhodocyclaceae bacterium
TGCAGGCGCCGGGCGATCAACTGGTCCAGCACGGCGCGGCGCACTTCCGGCCGGTCGAACATGGCCGGGTCGTAGTCCTTGCCCAGGCGCGAGCGCATCAAATCCTGCTGTTCGCGCAAGGCGTTCATGAATTCCTGCGGACCGATCACGGTATCGCCCACCGTGGCCAAATCTTTCGAGCGCCCCACGCTCTGCATGTAGGACTCGACGCCGAAAAATGCGAATGGGAGCATGAGCACGAGCAGGATGACCTGCACGACGCGCTTGTTGTTGCGTACCGAATCGAACATGGACCACTCTCGCAAATCCCGCGCGCGGGAGAACGTTTTGTCTATGGGTCGAAAATACGAAAAAAGGCGAACTTGCGTTCGCCTTCTTGCTGTGTGTGAGGCATTGGCGGAGTGGACGGGACTCGAACCCGCGACCCCCGGCGTGACAGGCCGGTATTCTAACCGACTGAACTACCACTCCGCGGAACAGCCTGGTGGGTGCTGACGGGGTCGAACCGCCGACATTCGCCTTGTAAGGGCGACGCTCTACCAACTGAGCTAAGCACCCGCTACTACGCCCACGCCGAAGCCGCCGCGGGCGAAGCTCGCTAGTTTACCGCGTCTTTGAGCGCCTTGCCAGCCCTGAATTTGGGGACCTTCGCCGACTTGATCTTGATGGCCGCGCCGGTGCGCGGATTGCGCCCGCTGCGTGCCGCGCGCTTGCCAACATGGAAGGTGCCGAACCCGACGAGAGTTACGGTGTTGCCCTTTTTGAGCGTGGTTTTTACTGCACCGACCAGCGCCTCCAACGCCCGGCCGGCTGCCGCCTTGGAAATATCCGCCTGATCCGCAATGTGGTCGATAAGTTCGGATTTGTTCACACCTGCCCCCTCATGGATTTCGGTAGTAAGAAAAGCTACGTGGCGTTTTATAGCGCGCTGCAAATCGCCATGTCAAGCCGATTTTACAGAATTCTCCGGCCGAAAGCCTTGCTGCGTCTGGGGAAACGCAAAAAAAGGCCGCGCACTGCGCGGCCTTCGGTAGAGCGGTTTATTGCTCAGTGAGTGATCACGGAAGACGCGGCTGCATCGCCCACGGCAGGTAGCGCGGCCTCGCCAGCTGCCGGCGCCGCCGGTGCATCCGGCGTGGGCTGGGGCGAACGTTCCAGAGCCAGTTCGAGCACCTGGTCTATCCACTTGACGGGGTGAATTTCCAGGCCGTTCTTGATGGTGTCGGGAATTTCCGCCAAATCCTTGACGTTGTCTTCAGGGATAAGCGCGAGGCGTATGCCACCGCGCACCGCGGCCAGCAGCTTTTCTTTCAGGCCTCCGATAGGCAGCACCTCGCCACGCAGCGTGATTTCTCCCGTCATGGCCACGTCGGCACGCACCGGAATGCCGGTCAACACCGACACCAGAGCGGTCACGATGGCAATGCCGGCACTGGGCCCGTCCTTGGGCGTGGCGCCTTCGGGCAGGTGAATGTGCAGGTCGGACTTCTGATAGAAATCTTCCGCGATTCCCAGGGGTTTGGAACGCTTGCGCACCACCGACAGCGCGGCCTGGATGGATTCCTGCATGACCTCGCCGAGTTTGCCGGTCGTGACGGTTTTTCCCTTGCCCGGCAGCACCACGGTTTCGATCGTGAGCAATTCGCCGCCGACCTCGGTCCACGCCAGCCCGGTTACCTGCCCGACCTGGTTGTCCTTTTCCGCGATGCCGTAGGTGTAGCGCCGTACGCCCAGATATTTGTCGAGATTTTCCGCATTGACGGTGACCGACTCCTTGCGCTTGGCCAGCACCATGGCCTTCACGACCTTGCGGCAGATTTTGGAAATTTCGCGCTCCAGCGCACGCACGCCGGCTTCGCGCGTGTAGTAGCGCACGATGTCGCGCACGGCGTCTTCGGCCACCGTGAGCTCGTCGCTCTTGATGCCGTTGTTCTTCATCTGCTTGGGCACGAGGTAGCGCAGCGCGATATTCACCTTCTCGTACTCGGTATAACCGGACAGGCGGATAAGCTCCATGCGGTCCAGCAGCGGCGGCGGAATGTTCAGC